>NZ_JBYCLC010000265.1:0-3638 GCF_057473685.1 Mycobacterium sp. TH-M116
TGATCGATCTACTGCCGTGCGGCCGCCAAGAAGAATGGCAGGACTCCCCGGATGGCTGGCCCCAACGGCCGAATTACAGCGGGTGGGCCGGCTGCCAGGACATCGCGCGAGCCTACGGCGCTGCCGCTGACGCCCACGACTGGCATCGTGCTGGCTCCGCCGCCGTCGGACGCCGGACAGGTGCACCCGGCCAACACCGGTATCACGTTGTCCACGAGCGACATCGACGCCACCCATGCGGCGATGGCCGCACCCGGCGCCGACGTCGACGCGCAGGTGTCGCGAATGGGCGAGCCGGTCCCGCCGATGTTCTGGTTCCGCGACCCGAGCGGACACACGATGCTGGTCGTCGAGTCCTGAATCACGGGTGAGCGGTCACTGCACGAAAGCGGACGCCGACTGCAGGTGCGTGATCGCATCCCGCACGATGGACTCGATCAGTTCGGCGCACGACGGCAGATCCTCCAGGATGCCGGCCACCTGGCCGGAGGCCAGCACCCCCGCCTCGGTGTTGCCCTCGACCAGGCCGGCTTTGAGCAGCATCGGGGTGTTCGCCGCCATCACCACCTGCGACCAGGTCAACTCTTTGTCGCGGCGCATGGCCAGGCCGTCGGTGATCATCGAGCGCCAGGTCATCTGCGACATCTGCTTGAACTTGCCGGCGTTACGCACCGCCGCAACCAAACCACGTGCAGGGGAACCGCTTTCGAGCTTCTCGACCAGGGCGGTCCGCAAAACGCGGTGCGGCATGCCGTCGACGCGCCGGGTGACCACCGTGCCGTCCAGCGCGGCCTGCAGGTAGCGCCGCTTGACCGCGTCGGGCACGGTGGAGTCCGAGGTGAGCAGAAACCGCGTGCCCATCGCGACGCCGGCCGCGCCGTAGCTCAACGCGGCGGCCAGTCCGCGCCCGTCGAAGAAACCGCCCGCCGCGATCACCGGGATGCCGGTGCCCGCCACGGCGTCCAACACCGAGGGCAGCAGCAGGGTCGTGGCGACCGGTCCGGTGTGCCCGCCGCCCTCGCCGCCCTGCACGATCATCGCGTCGGCACCCCATGCCGCGACCTTGCGCGCATGTTTCGCCGCGCCGATCGACGGGATGACCACCACCCCGGCCTCTTTGAGCCGGGCCACCAGCTCCTGCTTGGGCGCCAGCGCGAACGACGCGACCTTGACGCCCTCGCGGATCATCAGCTCGATGCGGTCGGAGGCGTCGGCGGCGTCGGCGCGGACGTTCACCCCGAACGGCTTGTCGGTGGCGGCCTTGACCTTGCCGATGGCCGTCGCCAACTCGTCCAGCGTCATGGTGGCCGAGGCCAGGATGCCGAGGCCGCCCGCGTTGGCCGTGGCCGACACCAACCGGGCGCCGGCCACCCAGCCCATCCCCGTTTGGACGACCGGGTGCTCGACGCCGACCAGATCGGTCAGCGGCGTGCGCAGTCTGGTCATGCGCGTATCTCCCGGTCGCGCAGCGACTTCGGGTCGATGACCTCCCGGATCAGCCCCAGCTCGTCGCCGGTCGGCAGCCGGGTCTCTCCGGCACCGTCGAGGCCGTGCACCTGAAACGAGGTGGCCTCCCGGACGTCATCGGGCGTCACGCCCGGGTGCAGGGACACCGCGCGCATGGTGTGCTCCGGTCCGCCGAAGTCGAACACCCCGAGGTTGGACACCACGCGATGGGGGTTGGCGAAACGAAATGCCGGGTTGGCCGGGTCGACCTTGTCCCAGCCGATGCCGCAGACGATGTCGACCGCGTCGCAGAACACCCGCTTGGAGTGATTGCCGACCCAGTAGCTGGTCGCATGGTTGATGGCGTTGCCGGGCGCGCCGCGCACGCCGAACATCTGCCGGGTCGGACGCTGCAGCGGGCCGAACGCCGAAAGGTTCTGGTTGCCGAAGCGATCCACCTGGTTGGCGCCCATCACCACGTGCCGTCGCCCCCAGGCCAGGGTCTCGAAGACCCGGCCGAACGGCATCCAGCCCTCGACGGGCCCGGTCCTGCCCAGCGCCGGGGTATCAGCCAGCAGCTGCGCCTCGCCGTCGGTCAGCAGGATGTCGGGAGAGAAAGTCAGTCGCGCCAGACGCGCGCCCACCGACGCCATGGTGGTCATCGGGCTGACCATGATCTCGCCGGCGTCCCTGAACAATTCGGCGCACGCGACTGCGCACACCTCGGCGCGGGTGCTGCTCACTCGGACGCCTCCTCCGCGAACTCGCGCACGGCCGCCTGGTAGTCGTCCTCGCTGCCCGACAGGTAGGTCCGGAGGAAGTTCTGCCAGCCTTCGTCGGTCGAGGCCGCCTCGGCGTAGTGCCGCTGGAATCTCTCGTCGCGGCCGTAATCCGGTGCCGCGGTGGTGAAGTGGGCGCCCCCGGGCGCCTCGACGACAGCGTCGACCATCATCCGGTTCACCAGCAGCGCTTGCGGGGGAACCGATTCGACGAGCTTCTGGGTCGAGACGAGGCGTTCCACCGAAAGGTAGCGTCGCTCGGCGGCCATCAAGAAGAGATCGTCGAAGTAGGGGTCGATGCCGGTGTAGGCGGCGTTGCCCCGGCTGTCACCGAGGTTGAGGTGGACGAACGCGGCGTCCAGTCGCAACGCCGGCATGGCGAGCAGCGTCTCCTGGCCGCCGCCGGGTGCCGGGTACGGGCTGGTCACGGTCCTCAGCTCGCCCTCCCAGAAGTCCAGAACCGAACTGCCCAGCCCGGCGCGGATCGGCAGGAACGGCAGGCGTTGCGCCGCGGCCTGCAGCCCACACCGCAGCATGCCTTCGTCCATCTCGCGGGCCTCGATCGCCCCGCCGGTGCGCGCCTTGGCGAACCAGGGGTCGTAGAAGGGCGGCGAGTCCAGCGACACGAAGCCGTAGTACACGCGCCGGACCTTGTCGGCCGAGCACAGCAGCCCCAGGTCGGGCCCGCCGTAGGTGACCACGGTCAGGTCCTTGACGTCGGTGCGCAGCAGGGCCCGCACGAACGCCATGGGCTTGCGCCGCGAGCCCCAGCCGCCGAGGCCGATCGTCATGCCGCTGCGCAGTTGCCCGACCGCCTCGTCCAGCGTCGTGGTCTTGTCGGTCACTCCGTTTTGCCCTTCGTCGTGCCGGCAAACGCGTCGCGGTGCTCGTCGGCGACCCCGGCGAGGTTGAGCTCGAACGTAAAGCCCTGCTCCATCCGGTAACTCGAGTTGACCCGCTGCACATCGATGAGATTGAGCGCCTCCTTGGCCGCGCGGATGACGCGGGTGTCCTTGGCGGCGATGTCGCGGGCCACCCGCAACGCGGCCTCGTCGAGTTGTTCGCGCGGCACCACCTCATGCACCGAGCCGAAGTGGTGCAGGGTTGCGGCGTCCACCGTGGCCGCGGTGAAGAACAGCCGCCGCATCATGTGCTGGGGGACCAGCCGCGACAGGTGCGTCGCCGCGCCCAGTGCGCCCCGTTCCACCTCGGGCAGCCCGAAGGTGGCGTCCTCGGAGGCCACGATCACGTCGGAGTTGCCGACCAGTCCGATCCCGCCGCCGACACAGAATCCGTTCACCGCCGCGACGACCGGCACCGCGCATTCGTACACCGCGCGGAACGCGGCGAAACAGCCGCGGTTGGCGTCGATCAGCGCGGTGAACCCTTTCGTGCGTTGCATCTCCTTGATAT
>NZ_JBYCLC010000266.1:0-17772 GCF_057473685.1 Mycobacterium sp. TH-M116
GGCCGGGTCCGGTGGCGGCGGTCACCAGGGAGCCGGCGGGCAAGGCGGCGACGGCGGACAGGGCGGCACCGGCGGACAGGGCGGTACCGGAACCGACGGCTCGCAAGGGGTGGCCGGCGGGGCTGGCGCCCAAGGCGGCACCGGAGGCACCGGCGGAGCGGCCGGACACGGCGGCACCGGCTCGACCACCGGGGCCGCGGGCACCCCCGGGACCGGCGGGAGCGGTGGATCTGGTGGCACGGGTGGCCAAGGCGGCCAAGGGGCGGTCGGCGGCGACGGCGGCCAGGGCGGTGCCGGCGGCGACGGCGGTTCTAACACCGGCGTGTCCAGCATCACCACCAGCATCAATGGCGGTACCGGCGGCCAAGGCGGCGCGGGTGGTACCGGCGGCGACGGAGGGGGCGGCGGTAGCTCGGCCAACGGCGCCGCCGCCGGCAATGGCGGCAACGGCGGCAACGGCGGCAACGGCGGCGCGCCCGTGGGCAGCGGCAATGGCGGTAACGGCGGCGCCGGGGGCGATGCCGGCGCCGGCGGTACGGGTGGAAACCCTGGCACCGGCGCCACCGCCGGCGGCAGCGGCGGCAGCGGCGGCGTCGGCGGTGCCGGCGGCGAAGGCCGTACTGGGGGCGCGGGCATCACCAGCGGCGGCGGCAGCGGCGGCAGCGGCGGCAACGGCGGCAACGGCGGTGCCGGGGGAGAATCGGGCGAAAGTACCAGCGTGACAACCGCCGAAGACAACAATGTCTACTTCGGTAGCGGTGGCGCCGGTGGCGCCGGCGGTAGCGGCGGGGCCGGCGGCCGCGGAGACAACGGCGCGGCCGGTGACAACCCCGGTTTCGCCGGCGGTAGTGGTGGCACGGGCGGCCAAGGCGGCCAAGGTGGCGCGGCTGCGCAAAAACTGACGTCCTCCGAGCACGGCTATTTCGGGTCCAACGGCAACGGCGGTTCGGGCGGTAGTGGTGGCGCCGGCGGCAGCGGCGGCATCGGCGGCACCGGCACTACCGGAGGCGGGGGCACCGGCGGTAGCGGCGGTAATGGGGGCACGGCCGGCGACGGCGGCGCCCCCGGCAATGGCAACGAATCGGCGCCCGGTAGCGAAGGACTGCCCGTCGGCACCGGGGGGAGCGGCGGTACTGGCGGCGCGGCCGGGTCCGGTGGCAACGGCGGGCAGGGCAGCAGCGGTTTCAATGGCGGCACCGGAGGCGACGGCGGCCAGGGAGGGGGCGGCGGAAGCGGCGGCGACGGCACCGGCGACTACAACGCCCAGGGTGACAACGGAGGCAATGCAGGCGTCGGTGGCGACGGCGGAGCCGGCGGTTACGGCGGGACAGGTGGAGTGGGCGCTGACGGCGGCAGCGGGGGCAACGCCGGCAAAGGGGGCGACGGCGGAAATGGCGGCGACGGCGGCAACGCCCAATTGGCCGGCTCCGGCGTTAACGGCGGTTCCGGCGGCAACGGCGCAAGCGGCGGCAACGCCGGCGTGGCCGGTGCCGGTGGCGCGGCCGGCAGCGGCGGCAACGCCGGCAACGCCGGCCAGGGAAGCGACGGCGGCAACGGCGGCAACGGGGGCTCTGGCGGCAGCGGCGGCATGGTCGGCACGCCCGGTATCAACGGATCCGGCGGCACCGGCGGGGCCGGCAGCGGCCCCGACGGTGTGGCCGGCAGCGCCGGAACCCCAACTCCGGAAAACGCAGACCTCGCGCTGACGCTTTCCCCGAATGGCCCTTACCCGATCGTTTACGTCTCCATAAACGGGGGGACGCCGGTGCCCGTGCTGGTTGACACCGGATCCACCGGTCTTGTCATCGAAGGGCAGTACGTTCCAACGACAAACCTCGGCTCCTCGGTCTATTCGGGTTCGGTCGCTTACTCCGGGCCTGACGCGTCGACGACGGTCAGCTACACCACCTATGACACGACGGTGGGTTTCGAAACCACTGGAGGGGCTGAACTGACGACCGCGCCGACCGCCGTTGACGTTCTCACCGGCAGCAACCAAACGGCTTTCCAAAGCTATTGGAGTGGCGCCGGAGTAGTCGGCATCTTGGGCATTGGGCCCAATGACGGCTACCCGGGCACCAGCACGGTGATCCCGGCGTTGCCGGGCACCCTCGATCAGGGTGTGCTGTTCAACCAGCCCCAGGGCGAGCTGGTACTCGGCCCCAACCCTCTACCCAGCGGGGTCACCGTTACCGGAGTGCCGACCGCCTCCAACCTGGACGTGCAGGTCACACCCCCCGGGTACGGCACGACGTCGACGGTCACTCCTTCCCTGTACATCGATTCCGGTGATGCTTACGGATCCATCCCGGCATCCCTGCTCGGGACCGGTCAGACTTCCGGGACCGTGCCGGTGGGAACAGTCGTTTCCGTCCACACCAGCAGCGGTCAGCTGCTGTACTCCTACACGACGACCGCGACGAACGCCCTGACGGTCGGAGGTGCCGTGATGAACACGGGGAATACCCCATTCGAGCTGGGACCGGTGTACATCGCGGAAAGCCCCAGCGGTCTCGGGACGACGACCTTCGACACCTGACCAGCTACCTTCGCCCTAGCCCATGAGCGAGGGCACCACGGCGTCGATGAGGTGCGGACCCGCCTCGTCGAGTCCCCACCGCAGGGCGTCGGCGAACTCCTCGGCGGTGGTGGCGCGGCGCGCCGGCACTCCCATACCCTCGGCGATCTTCACGAAATCGATTGTGGGGCGGCTCAAGTCGAGTAGGTCGCGCGCCTTGGGGCCGGGCGCCGAACCGGCGCCGACGCGCTGCAACTCGACCCGCAGGATGTCGTAGGCGCTGTTGTCGTAGAGCACGGTGGTCACGTTGAGGTTCTCTCGCGCCTGGGTCCACAAGCCCGAGATCGTGTACATCGCCGAGCCGTCGGATTCCAGGCACAACACCCGGCGGTCCGGGGCGGCCACCGCGGCGCCCACCGCGGCCGGGATTCCGTAGCCGATCGCCCCGCCGGTCAGCGTCAGCCAGTCGTGGGCCGGAGACCCCGCGGTGGCCTGCGGCAGTAACAGGCCGGACGTGTTCGACTCGTCGACGACGATCGCGCCTTCCGGCATCAGTGCCCCGATCGCCTGGGCCACTGACGCTGACGTCAACGCACCCGTCGGCAACTGGGGGCGCACGGCGGCCGCTAGCAGTGCCTCCGTCCCGGGCGCCACTTCGTCGGCCAACGCTGAAAGCGCGTCGGCCGCGCCGCTATACCCGGCCAGCGTGTGCACCCGACAGCCGGCCGGCACCAGGTCACTCGGGGTGTCCGGGTAGGCGAAGAACGACACCGGTGACTTCGCGCCGGCCAGCACGAGGTGTTTCGCGCCGTCGAGCTGGGCCGTGGCGGCTTCGGCGAAGTAGGCCAGCCGCTCGACGGCCGGCACGCCCGCGCCGCGCTCCAGCCGCGTCGGGAACGTCTCGCACAGCAGCCGTGCCCCGGTCGCCTGGGCGATCCGCGCGGCCGCGGCCAAACCCCTGCTGCGGGTGGCATCCCCCCCGACCATCAGCACCACCGGCTCCCCGGAGCGCAGCACGTCGAGCACCTCGGACGGCAGCGCCGGGGCGGCCTGGGCGCGCGCGGACACCGGCGCGGCGGGTTGCGCACCGTCGGTCCAGGACACGTCGGCGGGCAGGATCAGCGTCGATATGAGCGAGCCGCCGCGGCTGGCGGCGATCGCTTCGGCGGCGTCGGCCCCGACGGCGGCGGCCTCGGCCGTCCTGCGCATCCATCCCGAGACGCTGCCCGCGACCGCGTCGATGTCTGATTCCAGTGGCGCGTCGTACTTCTTGTGATACGTGGCGTGGTCGCCGACGATCACCACCATCGGCGCCCGAGCGCGGCGCGCGTTGTGCAGGTTGGCCAGGCCGTTGCCCAGGCCAGGGCCCAGGTGCAGCAGCACGGCGGCCGGCCGATCGGCGATGCGGGCGTACCCGTCGGCCGCCCCGGTGGCCACGCCTTCGAAGAGCGTCAGCACGCCGCGCATCCGCGGAACGGTGTCCAGGGCGGCCACGAAATGCATCTCCGAGGTACCCGGGTTGGCGAAGCACACGTCGACACCCCCGTCGACCAGGGTGTTGATCAGGGCCTGGGCACCGTTCACGAGTTTGCCTCCAATCTGAAGACGCGTCCCGCATTGTCGTGCAGAAAGTCGCGGCGGGCGCCCTCGGCAAGACCGAGGTCGTCGAGCCCCGCCAGCGCGTGCGCGGGCGCGATCATCGGGTAGTTGGAGCCGAACAAGACTTTACGTTGTCCGGTACCGGTTTTCATGAATCTGATGAGCTCTTCGGGTAGCCGTCTGATCGTGTAAGCCGAGGTGTCGATGTAGACGTTCTCGTGCTTGCGCGCAACGGCGACCATCTCCTCGGTCCAGGGATAGCCGACGTGCCCGCAGACGATCACCAGCTCCGGAAAGTCGAGCGCCACCTGGTCGATGTAGGGAATCGGGCGTCCGGTCTCCGACGGCCGCAGCGGGCCGGTGTGCCCTACCTGGGTGCAGAACGGGACTCCGAGGTCCACGCAGGCGGCGAACAGAGGGTAGTAGCGGCGGTCGGTCGGCGGCGCGTCCCACAACCAGGGCACCACGCGCAGGCCGACGAAGCCTTCGCCGACGCGCCGGCGCAATTCCCGCACCGCGTCCATCGGACGGTCCAGGTCGACGGTGGCCACGCCGGCAAAACGCTTCGGGTGCAGGCCAACCCATTCGGCGACCTCGTCGTTGGAGACCAGGTCCTGGCTGCCCGGGCCGCGCCACGCGCTGAGCAGGCCCAGCTCGACTCCGGCGTCATCCAGCGACGCCACGGTCGCATCGATCGGAACTTCGGTGTCCGGCATCGACCCACCGGTCCAGCGCCGCAGCGAGGCCAACATGTCGCTGCGCAAGAACCGCACGGTCGGATGCTGCATCCACACGTCGATCGTCATCGCGATCGACTGTAACCCCGGGCAGTGAGCGCGGCGCGGGCGGCGGCGTCCGTCTGCCGGGCGTACCCGCTGCCGAACAGCACGACATGAGCCAGCAGCGGGTAGAGCTGGTGCAATCCGATCCGCTCACGCCAGCCGGGCCGCAGCGGCTGCACCCGCTGGTAGCCGGTGAGCACCGCGTCGTGATGCGGGCACCCGAACAGAGCGAGCATGGCCAGGTCGGTCTCGCGGTGACCGGCGTGCGCCGCCGGGTCGATCAGCACCACTCCGTCGGATGCCCACATCACGTTGCCGGTCCACAGATCACCGTGCAGGCGCGCCGGGGGGTCGTCGTCATCGAAATCGCCCGCACGGCAGCGGTCTGCCACGGAGTCGATCGCAGCCCGCGTCGACGCGTCGAGCCGGGCCGCCGCATACTCGGCCATCGGGGCCAACCGCTCGTCGGCGTAGAACTGTCCCCAACGGCGATGCCGCCGCAGCGACATCGGCAACGGCTGCGAAAACGGACCGAAGAATCCGGGCCCGTCCCATCCGTCGGGTCCCGCGCCGAACGCGGCGCCCCCCGCGTCATGCGTGACGGCAAGCCGGCCGCCGAAAGCGCGCGCAGCCTCGGCGGTCGGTGCCACCGACTCCAGCCGCCGCAGTGTCAGACTCGACTCGTCGACGGCGACCACCCGCGCGCACGGCACGCCGCCGTCGACATCGGAAAGCCATTGCAGCCCAGCGGCTTCCCACGCGAAGAAGCCTGCGGGGGCATCCGGGTTGCGTTTGACGAAGTCGCTCAAGCGCTCGCGTGAGCGGTGTGCACGTCGTCGGCCGGCCGCGTCTCGGTCTGCTCCTTGGCCCAGCGGTAGTCGGGCTTGCCGGCCGGCGACCGCTTCACTTCGTCGACGAGCCACAGGCTGCGCGGCACCTTGTACCCGGCGATCTCGGAGCGCACGAAGCGGTCAAGTTCGGCCAGCGTGGGCCGGATCCCCGGCCGCGGCGCCACGACGGCGGCCACGTGCTGGCCGAAGCGGGCGTCGGGGACACCCACGACCAGGGCGTCGAAGACGTCGGGATGGCCTTTGAGGGCCGCCTCCACCTCTTCGGGGTAGATCTTCTCGCCGCCGCTGTTGATCGACACCGAACCGCGGCCCAGCATCGTGACGGTGCCGTCCTCCTCGACCAGTGCGTAGTCGCCGGGGATCGCGTAGCGCACCCCGTTGAAGATCTTGAACGTCTCGGCGGTCTTCTTCTCGTCCTTGTAGTAGCCGACCGGGATGTTGCCCTTCTTGGCGATCAGCCCGCGCACCCCCGAGCCGGGCTTGACCTCGTTGCCTTCCTCGTCGAGAACGACGGTGCGGTGGTCGATCGTCACGCGCGGCCCGCCGGCGTGCGGCGCGTCCTTGGCGACGATGCTGGTGCCGCCGAACCCGGTCTCCGAAGAACCGATCGAGTCGGTGATGACCCGGTTGGGCAGCAACTCCAGCAGGCGCTCCTTGATGCTCGGCGAGAACAGCGCCGCGGTGCTGGCCAGCAGGAACAGCGAGGACAGGTCGTAGTCGTGGTCGGTGTCCAGCGCGTCGAGCAGCGGCCGGGCCATCGCGTCCCCGGTGAAGAACAGCAGGTTCACCTTGTGTTCGTGGATGGTGCGCCACACCGCTTCTGCGTTGAATTCCGGTGCGAGCACGATGGTTTGGCCCGAGAAGATCGACATCCAGGTGGCCGACTGCGTGGCGCCGTGGATCATCGGCGGAATCGGGTAGCGGATCATGGGGGGGCTTTCGACGGCGCCCTTGGCCAGGTCGTACTCGTCCTTCACGAATTCGCCTGTCGCGAAGTCCGTTCCACCCAACAACACCCGGTAGATGTCCTCGTGACGCCACATCACGCCCTTCGGGAATCCCGTCGTGCCACCGGTATAGAGCAGATAGATGTCGTCGGCGCTTCGCTGACGCGAACCGAAGTCGCGCTCCGGTGAACCCTGCGCGATCGCGGAGTAGAACTCGACGCCGCCGTAGCGCTGGTAATCCTTCTCGCTCCCGTCCTCGATCACCAGGACCGTCGTGACGCCTGGCGTATCGGGCAGCACGTTGGCCACGCGGTCGGAGTACTGACGCTCGTGGATCACCGCGACCATGTCGGAGTTGTCGAACAGATAGCGCAGTTCGCCCTCGACGTAGCGATAGTTGACGTTGACCAGGATTGCGCCGGCCTTGACGATGCCGAGCATCGCGATGACGATCTCGATGCGGTTGCGGCAGTAGAGCCCAACCTTGTCGTCCTTCTTGACGCCATGATCGATCAGGAAGTGCGCCAGGCGGTTGGCCTTCTCCTCCAGTTCGGCGTAGGTCAGCTTCTGGTCGCCGCAGATGAGGGCGACACGGTCGGGCACAGCGTCAATGGCGTGCTCGGCAAGATCGGCAATGTTCAGGGCCACGGCCACCAAATTAGAACGTGTTACATTTCTTGACAAGCTCACGCTGATTGAGACCCGGAAGGCGGCAGCGGTGACGGAAGGTCCAGCAAACGAACAGACCGGCCCGGACGCGCTGGTCGAACAGCGTGGTCACACCCTGATCGTCACACTGAACCGGCCCCATGCGCGCAACGCGCTGAGCGCCGAGATGATGCAGATCATGGTGCAGGCCTGGGACCGCGTCGACAATGATCCCGACATCCGGTGCGCCGTCCTGACCGGTGCCGGCGGCTACTTCTGCGCCGGCATGGACCTCAAGGCAGCAACCAAGAGGCCGCCGGGCGAATCGTTCAAGGACGGCAGCTACGACCCGTCGCGCATCGACGCGCTGCTGAAGGGGCGCCGGTTGACCAAGCCGCTGATCGCGGCCGTCGAGGGGCCCGCGATCGCCGGCGGGACCGAGATCCTGCAGGGCACCGATATCCGGGTCGCCGGCCGCAGCGCCAAGTTCGGCATTTCCGAAGCCAAGTGGAGCCTGTATCCGATGGGCGGCTCGGCGGTGCGGTTGGTGCGACAGATCCCCTACACCGTCGCGTGCGACCTGCTGCTGACCGGACGCCACATCACCGCCGACGAGGCCAAGGAGATGGGATTGGTCGGACACGTCGTCGAAGACGGCCAGGCGCTGACCAAGGCGCTCGAGATCGCGGAGATGATCGAGAACAACGGCCCGTTGGCTGTGCAGGCGATACTGCGCGCGATCCGCGAGACCGAGGGCCTGCACGAGAACGAGGCGTTCGCGATCGACACCCAGATCGGGATCAAGGTGTTCCTGTCCGACGACGCCAAGGAAGGTCCGCGGGCGTTCGCCGAGAAGCGCAAGCCCCACTTCCAGAACCGCTGACTCCCTTCTCGCCGAGCGTGAAGCTGTTGCGAGTTCCGCGCAGTTTTTTGGCCGCAGTTTCACGCTCGACGAGGTGTCGGCCTCAAGCGGCACACTGCCGCGCATGGGGAAGGCGTTCATCGGCAGCGAGGCCGTCGTGGCCGGTCGTGTCACGCCGTACGCGCTGCGGAGCAGGTTCACAGCTATCCACCGCGGCATCTACGTGCCGCGGGATACGCAGGTCACCGCCGCGCTGCGTGCGGAGGCCGCGTGGTTGTGGTCGCGGCGGCGCGGCGTCGTCGCAGGCTGCTCGGCCTCGGCGCTGCACGGCGCCAAATGGGTCGACGGGAACGCGCCCGCCGAACTCATCTACGAGAATCGGCACGCGCCGCCGCAAATCCGCACCTGGTCTGATCGCATCGAGGACGACGAGGTCGCGGTATTGCGGGAGATGCCAGTGACGGCACCGGCGCGCACCGCCCTTGACCTGGCGTCGCGCTATCCCCTGAACCGTGCGATCGCGTTGATCGATGCCCTCGCCCGAGCGACCCGTCTCAAGACGGCAGACGTCGAGCTGCTTGCGGATCGCTACAAGGGACGCCGAGGCATCCGGCGGGCACTCCGTGCACTGGATCTCGTCGACGCCGGTGCTGAGTCACCCCGCGAAACCTGGCTGCGCCTCGTGCTCATCCGGGCCGGCTTTCCGCGTCCCCGCACTCAAATTCCCGTGCACGACCAGTACGGCCAGCTGATCGCGGTGCTCGACATGGGCTGGGAAGACATGAAGATCGCCGCGGACTACGAGGGCGACCACCACCGCCTCGACCGGCGACAATTCAACCATGACATCCGGCGCGCCGAAGCCCTCGCGGAATTGGGCTGGATCGACGTCCGGGTTACGGTCGAAGACACTGCAGGCGGGGTCGTCAGACGGGTATCGGCCGCATGGGATCGCCGAGCGTGAAACTGTGGCGAGTTTTCAGCCGTTTCTTCGCAACAGTTTCACTCTCGGCGTGAAAAACGCTCAGCCCAAAGGCGCGGCGGGGCTGAAGACGACCGGCATCTTCTCCAGGCCGGACACGAAGTTCGCCGGGCGCAGCGGCAGCGCCGCATCCGATGCCAGCCGCATGTCGGGAAGCCGCTGCAGCAGGCGGCTCTGCATGATCGACAGCTCGAGCCGGGCGAGTTGGTTGCCCAGGCAGAAGTGCGTCCCGAAGCCGAACGCCAGGTGGTTGTTCGGGTAGCGCTCGATGTCGAAGCTCTCCGGGTTCTCGAAGACCTTCTCGTCGAAGTTCGCCGACTCGAACAGCAGGATCATCTTCTCGCCCTGGCACAGCGCGGTACCGTGGAACTCGGTGTCGGCGGTGATGGTGCGGGCCATGTTCTTCACCGGCGCGGTCCAGCGCAGCATCTCCTCGATCGCGTTGGGCAGCATGCTCAGGTCGGCCGCCAGACGCCGGTGCTGGTCGGGGTGCAGCAGCAGCTGGCGTGTGCCACCGGAGAGCGTGTGCCGTGTCGTCTCGTCGCCGCCGATCAGCAGCAGCAGCACCTCGGTGACGATCTGGTGGTCCTCCAGGTGCGCGCCTTCGACCTCCGCGTGCACCAGGACGCTGACCAGGTCGTCGGTCGGTTCGGACTTGCGGGCCCCGATCATGCCCATCATGTATTCGCTGTAGGCGGCGAAGGCGTCCATGGTGACCTGAATATCGGCTTCGGCCGCGGTGCTGCTCAACGCCCCGACCAGGTCGTCGGACCACTTGAGGAACATCTCGCGTTCCTCCGGGCGCACACCGAGCATGTCGCCGATGACTGCCATCGGCAGGGGTGCGGCGAGGTCCCAGACGAAGTCGCACTCGCCGCGTTCGCACACCGCGTCGATCAGGGCGTCGCACAGTTCGACGATCTTGGACTCCTGGTCCTTCACGCGCTTGCGGGTGAAGCCGGAGTTGACGAGTTTGCGGCGCAACAGGTGCTGCGGGTCGTCCATCTCGATCATCATCTCGACGCCGTCTTGATCGGGCCGAATGCCGCCGGCGTTCGAGAACAGCTCAGGGTTGCGCTCGGCGTCGATGACGGCCTGGTACGTCGACGCGGCGGCCAGCCCGTTGCGATCGCGGAACACCGGCTCGTTCTCCCGCATCCAGCGGTAGACGGCCCGGGAGTCGCCCACGTAGAACGCGCCGTCGGTCAGATCGACATCCGGTCTGGTCCCCAGATCGGTCCCCGATTCTGGGATGGTCATGAGATCTCCTGTGCATCGCCGAAGGTCATGCGTACGTTCTCAGCCGAGCTGGACAGCATCGCGCGTTTCGGAAGGCCCATCGATGCCAGTTCTTTCGCGTAGGGATGATCGCCCAGCCGGACACGCACTCCCCCGAACCGGGTGCGCACCCCGTCCAGCGTGTGTTCGAAGGCGGTCTCGCGAGTGATCCCGTCGCGATGCGAGTAGCTGCGCTGCGCCGCCTGGCGCGGGGTCAGCCGAATCGGCAGTCCGCGGGCGAAGTCCATGCCGATCACCAGTTGCCCGTCCACGCTGCAGTCGAATCCGAACTGACGGCTCTCGCGAATCGTGAAGTCCGCCATGACTTTCGGATAGCCCCAGATCGTGGTGCCCGCCTCCAGCGTGAAAGCCTGGTCGACGGGCAGGTGGTGGATGAAGGCGCCCGCCTCCCCCAGTGCGCGGGGCCCGCTCGCGCTCGACCCCGGCGGGTTCACCATCACACTGGTGCCGAATTCGTGGTACCGGCCCAGGTCGCCGTCGAGGTAGTGCATCAGCATCAGCACCACGATCGCGCGCCCGGGCAGGTAGCGGCAGACCCGCAGGCCGCTGTAGTCGATCAGGCGCTGGGCGGCGTCGGCGTCGACGGAGAACATCGCCATGTGCTGGTTTGCCTTGCGGATCCGCACCGGCATCGTCAGTACCGTGCCCGCGATCGTGTGCTGCGAGGCTGTCATCCGGTAAATCTAGAACGTGTTCTAAGCCCCTGGCAAGGCGGGCACGCAGGCGTCAGATGAGCGTGCCCAGCTCGCGGACCTGCTCGGTGTCGCGTCCGGACACCACCATCATGGTGACGCCCGCGGCCTCCCAGACCTTGATCTGCTTACGCACGTAGTCCAGGTCGCCGATGATCGCGGCGTCGTCGACGACCTCGTCGGGAATGATCTCGGCGGCCTTGTCCTTCTGGTCGGATCGGAACAGCTTCGTCACGTCGTCCACCACCTCGGCGTACCCCATCCGGCGGTAGACATCGGCGTGGAAGTTGGTGTCCTCGGCGCCCATGCCGCCCATGTAGAGGGCGAGAAACGGCTTCATCGCCGCGAAGGCGGCGCTGCGGTCGTCGGTGACGACGATGGTCGCGGTCGCGCAGATCTCGAAGTCCTCGCGGCTGCGGCGGGCGCCGGGCCGGGCGAACCCCTCGTCGAGCCATTCGTTGTAGGTGTCGGCCATCCGCGGGGTGTAGAAGATCGGCAACCAGCCGTCGCAGATCTCGGCGGCCAGCGCGACGTTCTTCGGGCCCTCGGCGCCCAGCATGACCGGGATGTCGGCGCGGCGCGGATGGGTGATGGGTTTGAGGGCTTTGCCCAGCCCGGTGGCGCCCTCCGACGTCAACGGCAACGGGTAGTGGGGCCCGGCACTGGTCACCGGCTTCTCACGAGCCCACACCTGCCGCAGGATGTCGATGTACTCCCGGGTCCGGGCCAGCGGCTTGGGAAACTTCTGGCCGTACCAGCCCTCGACGACCTGCGGGCCGGAGACGCCGAGCCCCAGGATGTGCCGGCCACCGGACAGGTGGTCGAGTGTCAGTGCGGCCATCGCGCACGCGGTGGGAGTGCGCGCGGACAGCTGCACCACCGAGGTACCCAGCCGCACCCGCCGGGTCGACGAACCCCACCAGGCCAGGGGGGTGTAGGCATCGGAGCCCCATGCCTCGGCGGTGAACACCGCGTCGAACCCGGCTCCCTCTGCCGCGGCCACGAGCTCGGCGTGGTTTTCCGGCGGCTGAGCGCCCCAATACCCAAGCTGCAACCCGAGCTTCATCGATGCCTCCTTGAAACGATTCTTAGAACCTGTTCTACTCGATGGCGTGACAGCCAGTTCGAGCAGCCCGACCTTGACAGATCACCGTGAACCACCGCTCTCCGCGCCGCTGACGTTGTCGTTCGACTACACCCGTTCGGTGGGTGCCACGCTGAGCAAGTTCTTCACCGCTCTGCGTCAGCGCCACATCCTCGGGGTGCGCGGATCCGATGGTCGGGTGCACGTACCGCCGGCGGAATATGACCCGGTCACCTATGAGCCGCTGGCCGAGATGGTACCGGTGTCGGCCGTGGGCACCGTCGTGTCGTGGACCTGGCAGCCCGAACCGTTGGAGGGCCAGCCGCTGGATCGGCCGTTCGCCTGGGCGCTGATCAAGCTCGACGGTGCCGACACGTCCCTGATGCACGCGGTCGATGCGGGCAATCCCGAGGCGATCCGCACCGGCACGCGCGTCCACGTGCACTGGGCCGACGAGACGGTGGGCGCCATCACCGACATCGCGTACTTCGCGCTCGGCGGTGAAGCCGAACCCGTGACGGAACAGCCGCCCGGCGAACAGGATCCGGTCACCATGATCGTCACGCCGATCTCGCTGACGATCCAGCACACCGCTTCCCACGAGGAGAGCGCCTACCTACGGGCCATCGCCCAGGGCACACTGCTCGGGGCCAGGACCAGGAGCGCCGACGGCGCGGCAGGCAAGGTCTACTTCCCGCCGCACGGCGCCGACCCGGCGACCGGCCTGCCGACCACCGAGTTCGTCGAACTGCCCGACAAGGGCACGGTGACGACGTTCGCGATCATCAACATCCCCTTCCAGGGCCAGCGGATCAAGCCGCCCTACGTGGCGGCCTACGTACTGGTCGACGGGGCCGACATCCCGTTCCTGCACCTGGTCGCCGATGTCGACGCGCACGAGGTGCGCATGGGCATGCGCGTCGAAGCGGTGTGGAGGCCCCGCGAGGAGTGGGGCTTCGGGATCGACAACATCGAGTACTTCCGGCCGACCGGTGAACCCGACGCCGAGTACGACACCTACAAGCACCACCTGTAAAGGGCTTACTTTTCATGAGCGAACGCAACGTTGCGGTGGTCGGCTTTGCCCACGCCCCGCATGTCCGTCGCACCGACGGCACCACCAACGGCGTCGAGATGCTGATGCCGTGTTTCGCCCAGCTCTACGAGGAGCTCGACATCACCCAGGCCGACATCGGCTTCTGGTGTTCGGGCTCGTCGGATTACCTTGCCGGGCGGGCATTCTCGTTCATCTCCGCGATCGACTCGATCGGTGCCGTGCCGCCGATCAACGAGTCGCACGTGGAGATGGACGCGGCGTGGGCCCTCTACGAGGCCTACATCAAGATCCTGACCGGCGAGGTCGACACCGCGCTGGTGTACGGCTTCGGGAAGTCCTCGGCCGGGGTGCTGCGCCGCATCCTGTCACGGCAGACCGACCCCTACACCGTCGCTCCGCTGTGGCCCGATTCGGTGTCGATGGCCGGCTTGCAGGCCCGCATGGGACTCGACTCCGGCAAGTGGGACGAACTGCAGATGGCGCGCGTGGCCTTGGATTCCTTCGCGAACGCCCGCCGGGTGGATTCGGTCGAGCCGTCGGTGAGCCTGGACGAACTGCTCGAGCGGCCGTTCTTCGCCGACCCGCTGCGGCGCCACGACATCGCACCCATCACCGACGGGGCCGCGGCCATCATCCTGGCGGCTGACGACCGGGCGCGCGAGTTGCGCGAAAACCCGGCCTGGATCACCGGGATCGAGCACCGCATCGAATCCCCGATCCTGGGCGCGCGCGACCTCACAGAATCACAGTCGACCAGGGCGGCGGCCAGGGTGGCCAGCGGCGGCCACGTCCGCAATATCGAGGTGGCAGAGATCTGTGCGCCGTTCACCCACCAGCACCTGATCCTGGCAGAAGCGATCCGACTGCCGGGGCAGACGAAAATCAATCCGTCCGGTGGCGCGCTGGCCGCCAACCCGATGTTCGTCGCCGGCCTGGAGCGCATCGGATTTGCGGCACAACACATCTGGAACCGCTCGGCCGGGCGGGTGCTGGCGCATGCCACCAGCGGGCCCGTACTGCAACAGAACCTGGTCGCGGTCATGGAAGGGAAGAACTGATGGCCGGAAAGCTCGCGGCGGTCCTGGGCACCGGGCAGACCAAATACGTTGCCAAGCGCCACGACGTTTCGATGAACGGCCTGGTGCGCGAGGCGATCGACCGGGCCCTGGCAGATGCCGGCGCCACATTCGACGACATCGACGCCGTCGTGGTCGGCAAAGCCCCCGACTTCTTCGAGGGCGTCATGATGCCGGAGCTGTTCATGGCCGACGCCATGGGTGCCACCGGCAAGCCGATGATCCGCGTACACACGGCGGGCTCGGTCGGCGGATCCACCGGGGTGGTCGCTGCCGGCCTGGTCCAGTCCGGCAAGTACAAGCGCGTGCTGGCGATGGCCTGGGAGAAGCAGTCGGAATCGAATGCGATGTGGGCATTGTCGATTCCGATTCCGTTCATCAAGCCGGTGGGGGCCGGGGCCGGCGGCTACTTCGCCCCGCACGTACGTTCGTACATCCGCCGTTCCGGCGCACCGTTGAACATCGGCGCCATGGTTGCGGTCAAGGATCGCCTCAACGGGGCGCGCAACCCGCTGGCCCATCTGCACCAGCCCGACATCACGCTGGAGAAGGTGATGGAATCCCCCATGCTGTGGGACCCGATCCGCTACGACGAGACCTGCCCGTCCTCGGACGGCGCCGCCGCAGTGGTCATTGGCGACGAAGAGGTCGCCGATGCTCGCGTGGCGCAGGGACATCCGGTGGCATGGATCCACGCGACCGCGCTGCGCACCGAGCCGTTGCAGTTCTCCGGCCGCGACCAGGTGAGCCCGCAGGCCGGCCGCGACGCGGCGGCCGCGTTGTGGAAGGCGGCGGGCATCAGTAGTCCCATCGACGAAATCGACGCCGCCGAGATCTACGTGCCGTTCTCGTGGTTCGAGCCGATGTGGCTGGAGAACCTCGGTTTTGCCGCCGAGGGCGAGGGCTGGAAGCTCACCGAGGCGGGCGAGACCGCGATCGGCGGCCGGCTGCCGGTGAACCCCTCAGGCGGTGTGCTGTCGTCGAACCCGATCGGCGCCTCGGGGCTGATCCGCTTCGCCGAGGCGGCGATCCAGGTGATGGGCAAGGGCGGCGACCACCAGGTGCCCGGCGCCCGAAAGGCGTTGGGGCACGCCTATGGTGGCGGCTCGCAGTACTACTCCATGTGGGTGGTCGGGGCGGACAAGCCGGAGCGGGTGAACGCATGACCGCAACCCCGGCGACGGTGGCGCACCCCGCGCACGAGGCCGGTCGCCGGTCCCGGGAAGCGGTCATTGCCCGCGACAAGGAGGCGTGGCTGGCGGTGTTCGCCGAGGACGCCGTCGTCGAGGACCCCGTCGGCCCCTCGGCTCTCGATCCGCAGGGCAACGGGCATCGGGGGCGCGACGCGATCTCGGCGTTCTGGGACCAGGCCATCGCACCGACCACCCGGATCGAGTTCGTCTTCCGCGACACCTACCAGTGCGGCAACGAGGAGGCCAACGTCGGGCACATCCTGATCACCATGGGCGAGTACCAGGTGACCGCGGAAGGCGTCTTCACCTACAAGGCGAACGACGAGGGCGAGATGGTGGCCTTGCGGGCCTACTGGGAAGTGGACCGCGCGGCCGCGAGCACCCGCAGGGTTTAGATCGGCGTGAGCCTGGCCGGGTGCGGCTGAGCCCCGATGAACGTTCGGTGGTCAGAAACGCCGTCGTTGCGCACGCCCGGAGTAAAACTGTAACGTGTTCTAGTTAGAGGCCGGTGAGTTGGAGGTGACAGGTGACTACCGACACCAATGCGGTCGGCATCCGGGAGATCGACGCCGGCGTCCTGCCGACCAGGTACGCCCGCGGTTGGCACTGCCTGGGCGTCGCCGAGGACTACCTGGACGGGACACCGCACGCCGTGCAGGCGTTCGGCACCAAGCTGGTGGTGTTCGCCGACTCGCAGGGTGATATCAAGGTCCTCGACGCCTACTGCCGGCACATGGGCGGCGACCTGAGCCAGGGCACCGTCAAGGGCGACGAGGTCGCCTGCCCCTTCCACGACTGGCGCTGGCGCGGCGACGGGCGCTGCGCGCTGGTGCCCTATGCCAAGCGCACACCCAAGACGGCGCGCACCCGGGCCTGGACCACCGACGCGCGCGGTGGCCTGCTGTTCGTCTGGCACGACCACGAGGGCAATCCTCCGGACCCCGCGGTCCGCATCCCCGACATCCCCGAAGCCTCCAGCGACGAGTGGACGGACTGGCGGTGGAACAGCATCCTCATCGAGGGGTCGAACTGCCGCGACATCATCGACAACGTCACCGACATGGCCCACTTCTTCTACATCCATTTCGGGTTGCCGACGTACTTCAAGAACGTGTTCGAGGGCCACATCGCCACGCAGTACCTGCACAACGTCGGCCGTCCGGACGTCAACGACCTGGGAACCTCCTACGGCGAGGCGCACCTGGATTCGGAGGCGTCCTACTTCGGGCCGTCGTTCATGATCAACTGGCTGCACAACAGCTACGGCGGGTACAAAGCCGAGTCGATCCTGATCAACTGCCACTACCCGGTGACCCAGAACTCCTTCGTACTGCAGTGGGGAGTCATCGTCGAAAAACCCAAGGGCATGGACGCGGCCATGACCGACAAGCTGTCCAAGACCTTCACCGAGGGTGTCAGCAAGGGCTTCCTGCAGGATGTCGAGATCTGGAAGCACAAGACCAGGATCGACAACCCGCTGCTGGTCGAGGAGGACGGCGCCGTCTATCAGCTGCGCCGCTGGTATCAGCAGTTCTACGTCGACGTCGCCGACATCAAACCGGAGATGGTCGAACGCTTCGAGATCGAGGTGGACACCACCCGCGCCAACGAGTATTGGAACGCCGAGGTGCAAGAGAACCTCAAGGCCAAAGAGTTTGGCGCCGAACCCGTTTCGGTCGACGTGCCCGCCCAGCAACACTGATCCGCACGTGCCGGACGACCACCCCGCGGTGCCCGATGTCGATCGGCTCGCCCGGTCCATGCTGTGGCTGCGCGGTGACGGCCACGACCATGAGCCCACCCGCCCGGGTAGGGAAGTCGACTCGTGGTCGAAGTCACGGGATTTCCGTGACGATCCGCAGCGCGCGGCGGCGGTTGCCGAGGCCAGCCGCGCCGACCGGGAGCGCTACCTGCGCTCGGGGTTGCGCCCGGTGGACTGCCGCTTCTGCCATGCGACGGTGACCGTCAAACGGCCGGGGCCTGGCCACACCGCGGTCCAGTGGAACACCGAGGCGTCGCAGCGCTGCGCGTATTTCTCCGAAATCCGCAGCACCGGAGGGGATTCCGCACGCACACCATCGTGCCCCAAACTCGCCGACAGCATCGAGCATGCCGTCGCCGAAGGGTATCTTGACGCCACACCCGACGAGGACTGAGCCGGCCGGCGGCGCCGCCGCGCGCG
>NZ_JBYCLC010000267.1:0-11420 GCF_057473685.1 Mycobacterium sp. TH-M116
TGTCGGCCCGGTGCGCGACACTGTTGCCGTGCTCGACGTGATCCTGCCACTGGAGTGCGGCGGCTGCGGGGCGCCGTCGACCCGGTGGTGTGACGCCTGCGGCCGTGAGCTGTCGGTGGCCGCCGACGAGCCGCATGTCGTCACCCCCCGCATCGACCCGCAGGTGCCGGTGTTCGCGCTGGGCCGCTACGCCGGCGCCCGCCGCCAGGCGATCCTCGCGGTCAAGGAGCGCGGCCGCGGCGACCTCGTCGCGCCGCTGGCGTACGCCCTGGCCGTCGGCGTGCACCGCCTGCTGACCTGGGGGATCGTCGAGACCCCGCTGACCATCGTGCCGGCGCCGACGCGGCCTTGGGCGGCACGCCGCCGGGGCGGCGACCCGGTCACCCGTGTGGCCCGGGCCGCCGTGGCGGGGCACCCCGATGTCACAGTTGCCCGCGCGTTGCGGATCAGGGCGCTGGCCCGCGACTCGGCGGGCCTGGGCACCGCTGCCCGTGAGCGCAACATCGCCGGTCGGGTGCTCCTGCGCGGCGGGTCGCTCACCGACCACCCGGGCACCGAAGTGATGGTCGTCGACGACGTCGTCACCACCGGCGCGACCGCCCGGGAGTCGGTGCGGGCCCTGTGCGCCGCCGGGCTGCGGGTCGTCGCGGTTCTCGCGGTCGCGGCCGCGTGAACGAAACCGCCGGAACCGGCACGTGCCGAGAGGATGTGAAGAACTCGCAACAGGTCGGCGAAATCAGTGGCACGCGCGGGCGAACACGAGCTAACGTCGACAACACCATGCACTGAGTCATCGGCCTGACGCACTGGTCAAATCCCAGGTCGAGGCCCCATCGGCGAAGGAGGTGAGTATTCGGCACCTTGCACCGGCGGGCAGCCTGCGCGTGAACCATTGCGGAACCGCCCTCACCCCGTCGGCGCGACAGAAGTCAAGCCGGGCACGCAGCGCGCGTGCGACGTGGAAAGGGAACGAATTGTCACGCATGTCAAGGCTATCCGAGGATTCCGGTCAGATGCTCGCCGAGCCGCCGGCACAAACCGACGGGCAGGTCGAACCGACGCTGGACGCCGAGGTCGTGTTCAAAGGCCGCAACGTCGAAATCCCCGACCACTACCGCGTTTACGTCTCCCAGAAACTCGCCCGCGTCGAGCGGTTGGACCGCTCCATCTACCTCTTCGATGTCGAACTCAAACACGAGCCCAACCGTCGCCAGCGCAAGTCGTGTCAACGCGTGGAGATCACCGCTCGCGGTCGCGGACCGGTCAGCCGGGCGGAGGCCAGCGCCGACAGTTTCTATTCCGCGTTCGAGTCCGCGGTCGCCAAGCTCGAGAACCGGCTGCGCCGCGCCAAGGACCGCCGCAAGGTCCACTACGGCGACAAGACCCCGGTCTCGCTGGCCGTGGCCACGGCGGTGGCCGCCCCGTCCGGGCGGCCCAACGGCGCACCGGAGCCGTCGCCGGCCGAGCGCGCCACTCCCGACCGGCTCGCCGAACAACTCGGGGACCACGAACCGGGCCGGATCGTGCGGACCAAGGAGCACCCGGCCACGCCCATGACGGTCGACGACGCCCTGTACGAGATGGAGCTGGTCGGGCACGACTTCTTCCTGTTCCAGGACAAGGAGACCGAACGTCCCTGTGTCGTCTACCGCCGGCACGCCTACGACTACGGTCTGATCAGACTGGTCTGATCAGACTGGCCTGATCCGGCGTTCGCGCGGCCGCCGCGGCGTGTCACCTAGGATGGACGTCGTCTCACAGACAGAGAAGACTCCAACCCACAGGGGACATAGCTGTGCTGTCGAAGTTGCTGCGCCTTGGTGAAGGTCGCATGGTCAAGCGCCTCAAGCGGGTGTCCGACTATGTCAACACGTTGTCGCAGGACATCGAGAAACTCACCGACGCCGAGCTGAGGGCCAAGACCGAGGAGTTCAAGAAGCGGCACACCGACGGCGAAAGCCTCGACGATCTGCTGCCCGAGGCCTTCGCCGTCGCCCGCGAGGCCGCCTGGCGGGTGCTCGACCAGCGTCCGTTCGAGGTGCAGGTGATGGGTGCCGCCGCCCTGCATTTCGGCAATGTGGCTGAGATGAAGACCGGTGAGGGCAAGACCCTGACGTCGGTCTTGCCCGCCTATCTCAACGGCATCGGCGGCAAGGGCGTGCACATCGTCACCGTCAACGACTACCTGGCCAAGCGTGACAGCGAGTGGATGGGGCGCGTGCACCGGTTCCTCGGCCTGGACGTCGGGGTGATCTTGGCCCAGATGACACCCGACGAGCGTCGCGTTGCCTACCACGCCGACATCACCTACGGCACCAACAACGAGTTCGGTTTCGACTACCTGCGCGACAATATGGCCCATTCGCTGGAGGACTGCGTCCAGCGTGGGCACAACTTCGCCATCGTCGACGAGGTCGACTCGATCCTGATCGACGAGGCCCGCACCCCGCTGATCATCTCCGGCCCCGCCGACGGCGCATCCAACTGGTACCTCGAGTTCGCCCGCCTGGCGCCGCTGATGGAAAAAGACGTCCATTACGAGGTGGACCTGCGCAAACGCACCGTCGGTGTGCACGAGAAGGGCGTGGAGTTCGTCGAGGACCAGCTGGGTATCGACAACCTCTACGAGGCCACCAACTCGCCGCTGGTCAGCTACCTCAACAATGCGCTGAAGGCCAAGGAGCTGTTCAACCGCGACAAGGACTACATCGTCCGCGACGGCGAGGTTCTCATCGTCGACGAGTTCACCGGGCGCGTGCTGTACGGCCGCCGCTACAACGAGGGCATGCACCAGGCCATCGAGGCCAAGGAGCACGTCGAGATCAAGGCCGAGAACCAGACCCTGGCCACCATCACGCTGCAGAACTACTTCCGGCTCTACGACAAGCTGGCCGGCATGACCGGCACCGCCCAGACCGAGGCGGCCGAACTGCACGAGATCTACAAGCTCGGCGTGGTGCCCATCCCGACCAACAAGCCGATGATCCGCACCGACTGCTCCGACCTCATCTACAAGACCGAGGAGGCCAAGTACATCGCGGTGGTCGACGACGTCGCCGAGCGCTACGAGAAGGGCCAGCCGGTGCTGATCGGCACCACCAGCGTGGAGCGCTCGGAGTACCTGTCGCGGCAGTTCGCCAAGCGCCGCATCCCGCACAACGTGCTCAACGCCAAGTACCACGAACAGGAGGCCGGCATCGTCGCCGAGGCGGGCCGCCGCGGCGGCGTCACCGTGGCCACCAACATGGCCGGCCGTGGCACCGACATCGTGCTGGGCGGCAACGTCGACTTCCTGACCGACCAGCGGCTGCGCGAGCGCGGCCTGGACCCGGTGGAGACGCCCGACGAGTACGAGGCGGCCTGGCACTCCGAGCTGCCCAAGGTCAAGGAGGAAGCCGGCAAGGAGGCCGCCGAGGTGATCGAGGCCGGCGGCCTGTACGTGCTGGGCACCGAACGGCACGAGTCGCGGCGCATCGACAACCAGCTGCGCGGCCGCTCCGGCCGCCAGGGCGACCCCGGCGAGTCCCGGTTCTACCTGTCGCTCGGCGACGAGCTGATGCGGCGGTTCAACGGCGCCGCCCTGGAGGCGATGCTGAATCGCCTCAACCTGCCCGACGACGTGCCGATCGAGGCGAAGATGGTCACCCGGGCGATCAAGAGCGCGCAGACCCAGGTCGAACAGCAGAACTTCGAGGTCAGAAAGAACGTCCTCAAGTATGACGAGGTGATGAACCAGCAGCGTAAGGTGATCTACGCCGAGCGCCGCCGCATCCTCGAGGGCGAGAACCTCAGGGAGCAGGCGCTGGACATGGTTCGTGACGTGGTCACCGCCTACGTCACCGGCGCGACGGGCGAGGGCTATGCCGAGGACTGGGACCTCGAGGCGTTGTGGACGGCGCTGCGGACGCTGTACCCGGTCGGGATCGACCACGAGACGCTGACACGCCGGGACGCCGACTCCGAGCGGGACGACCTGACCCGCGAGGAGCTGCTCGAGGAGCTGCTCTCCGACGTCGAACGCGCCTACACCGCAAGGGAAGCCGAGCTCGAGGAGCTTGCGGGTGAAGGTGCGATGCGCCAGCTGGAGCGCAATGTGCTGCTCAACGTCATCGACCGCAAGTGGCGCGAGCACCTCTACGAGATGGACTACCTCAAGGAGGGCATCGGCCTGCGGGCGATGGCGCAGCGCGACCCGCTGGTCGAATACCAGCGGGAGGGCTACGACATGTTCACGGCCATGCTCGACGGCATGAAGGAGGAGTCGGTCGGCTTCTTGTTCAACGTCGCCGTGGAAGCGGTGCCCTCGCCGTCCCCGCAGGTGGCCCCGGTGGCGGTGCCCGAAGGGCTGGCTGAGCTGGCGGCGGGGTCGGAGTCGGCTGAGGTTGACCAGGCGCAGCGAAGCGGCGCGCCTGCAGAGGTCCGCGAAGAAGCTCCGAGCATGTTGCGCGCCAAAGGGATCGACGACGAGCAGCCCGCGCTGACCTATTCCGGTCCGTCGGAGGACGGTTCGGCGCAGGTGCAGCGCAACGGCGGTGGCGGACAGAAGGCGCCGGCCGGCGTTCCCGCCGGCGCCAGCCGCCGTGAACGGCGTGCGGCCGCGCGGCAGCAGGGCCGCGGCGCCAAGCCGCCGAAATCGGTGAAGAAGCGTTAGCGCTCCGCCGGCCGGGTGTGCTTTGCTCCCGGCCACGTTTGGTCAAGGATCGACGGTATGGATGTCAACGAGGTCCTCCTGCCAGGTGTCGGCCTGCGCTACGAGTTCACCGACCACAAAGGTGACAGGATCGGCATCATCGCCCGGCGTAGCGGTGAATTCGACGTCGTCGTCTACTCCCGCGAGGATCCGGACCAGGCGCGACCGCTGCTGTGCCTCACCGACGAGGAGGCCGAGGCCATGGCGCAGATTCTCGGCGCGCCGCGGATCGCCGAGCGGTTCACCGAACTGGCCCGCGAGATCCCCGGGCTCGAGACGGGCCAGGTTCACATCCTGGCGGGCAGCCCGTTTGTCGACCATCCGCTGGGCGACACGCACGCGCGCACCCGCACCGGGGCCTCGATCGTCGCGATCGTGCGTAACGAGGAGGTGCTCGCTTCGCCGGGTCCTGCCGACATGCTGCGCGCCCAGGACGTCCTGATCGTCATCGGCACCGCAGAAGGCATCGCCGGGGTCGAGCACATCGTCGACAAAGGCTGAGCCGGTGCAGGTTTCGGAGGCGCTGCTGTTCCAGCTCGGCGCTCTCCTGGCGGCGCTGTCGGTGCTGGGGGCCCTCGCACGCCGCTTCGCGTTGTCGCCGATACCGCTGTACCTGGTGGCGGGCCTGTCGGTGGGCAACGGCGGCATCTGGCCGGTGGCCGCCGCGGACGAGTTCATCACCACGGCCGCCTCGCTGGGCATCGTCTTGCTGTTGTTGACCCTGGGTCTTGAGTTTTCCGCGACCGAGTTCGCCAGCAGCCTGCGCCATCACCTGCCTTCGGCGGGCGCCGACGTGGTCCTCAACGCCACACCGGGCGCGGTGGCGGGCATGCTGCTGGGACTCGACGGCGTGGCCATCCTGTCGCTGGCCGGGGTCACCTACATCTCCTCGTCGGGCGTGATCGCGCGGCTGTTGGAAGACCTGCGCCGGCTCGGCAACCGTGAGACACCGGCCGTGCTGTCGTTGCTCGTCCTCGAGGACTTCGCGATGGCGGCGTATCTTCCGCTGTTCTCGGTGCTGGCCTCGGGCGGAACCTGGCTGGTGGCCGTCGCGAGCATGGTCGCCGCGGTCGTCGCCCTCGTCGCGGCGTTCACCGCGTCCTATCGCTGGGGCCACCACGTCGGGAGGCTGGTGACGCACCCCGACTCCGAGCAACTGCTGCTGCGCGTGCTGGGGGTGACGCTGATGGTGGCCGCGCTCGCCGAGTCGGTGCACGCGTCGGCCGCCGTCGGCGCCTTCCTGGTGGGGCTGACGCTGACCGGGGACACCGCGGATCGGGCCCGCAAGGTGCTGGGACCGCTGCGCGACCTGTTCGCCGCGACGTTCTTTCTGTCGATCGGCCTGTCCGTCGCCCCCCGGCAGCTGCTTCCGATGCTCCCGGTTGCCCTGGTGCTGGCCGTCGTGACCGCGGCGACGAAGGTGCTCACCGGGATGCTCGCGGCCCGCCGCGACGGGGTGGCGCGGCGCGGCCAGCTGCGTGCCGGGACCGCGCTGATCGCCCGCGGCGAGTTCTCTCTGGTCATCATCGGGCTGATCGGCGCGTCCATCCCCGCCGTCGCTGCGCTGGCGACCTCATACGTCTTCGTGATGGCGATCGCGGGTCCGGTGCTGGCACGCTTCACCGGCGGGCCGCTGCCGGAGGGGGCCGGCTCGGCGCGTTAGCCGTCAACCGATGTGCAGCGCCACCACCATCCACCGGGTTTGGCTTCCGGTGCGCAGCTGCTCCACGCGGCAGGCGATCGCGTGCACCCTGGAGCCGCGGCTGTAGGAGCCGAAGACCTCGGCCGCCGTCTCCGGGTCGCGGTGCCCCGCCGGTTTCAGCCGCATCCGGCGCAGCACGGCGGCGCCGTCATTCCCGGCCCGACCCACCGACAGCACCGAGTCGACCAGGCCGGGCGCGAGCATGGGCGTCAGCTGGGCGGCGGGACGGCGGCGGTCGATGACCTCCAGAACCCGCCGCAGCGCCGCATCGGCGAAGCTCGCCGCCTGGCGCATCCGTGGTGTCAGAACGGTGCCGCCCGACGGCGGGGGCTGGGGCCCGCTGCCCGGCGGCAAGTCGTCCCGCTGCAGCGGCACCCGGGCGCCGTGTCGCCGCAGCGTGGCCGCGGAAGAACGCCGGCACGCGGGCACATCTCGCGTCGGGGGCTCGTAGTCGACGACGGGCGTCACGGCGAAAGCACGCGGACCGGACGGCCGGACGATGGGGTGGACGGGCACTGCGCACTCTCCAGTGGATCGATGGCCAGTGGATCGATGGCCGGTGGATCGATGGCCGGTGGATCGATGGCCGGTGGATCGATGGCCATCGGACCGAGGGTGGAGCCGAGTCGTCTCGACAACGGATCGGCCTGCTGGAGAGGTGCAGACACGCCATCATGGCACAACCCGGCCTCTCGCGTACCCGCGCCGTGCTGAGCGCCGGCGGGGCGGTTACCGTGGGCGGGAACAGCTCAGTGGTTAACGAAATGGCCACAGTGGCAACGAATGGCAAGGAGGACGGGGCCGTCATGGTGACCCGCTTGTCCCCCTCGGACGCGTCGTTTTTCCGGCTGGAGAACACCTCCACCCCGATGTACGTCGGGTCGCTGTACATCCTGCGCCGTCCGCGCGCCGGGCTGAACTACGAGTCGTTGCTGGCAACCATCGAGCAGCGGCTGCCGCAGGTACCGCGCTACCGGCAGAAGGTCCGCGAAGTCATCGGCATGGCCAGGCCCGTGTGGATCGACGACAGCGACTTCGACATCGCCTATCACGTGCGGCGTTCGGCGCTGCCCTCGCCCGGCAGCGACGAGCAACTGCACGAGCTGATCGGCCGGCTCGCCGCGCGGCCGCTGGACAAGTCGCGGCCGCTGTGGGAGGCCTACCTCGTCGAGGGCCTGGCCGACAACCGGCTCGCTCTCTACACCAAGTCCCATCAGGCCCTGGTCAACGGCGCAACGGCGCTGTCGATCGGGCACGTCGTCGCCGACCGGACGCGACGCCCGCCGTCGTTCCCCGAAGACATCTGGGTGCCGGAACGCGACCCCGGTAGCACCCGGCTGCTGTTGGGTGCGCTGGGCGAGTGGGTGGCAGGTCCGGGCGCGCAGCTGCAAGCCGTCGGGTCCGCCGTGGCCGGGGCGGTGACCAATCAGGGCGAGTTGCTCGACGTGGGCCGCCGTGCCGTGCGTCTGGCGCGGGCGGTGACGCGCGGCACCGCTCCCAGCAGCCCGCTCAACGCGATCGTTTCCCGCAACCGCCGGTTCACGGTCGCGCGGGCCAGCCTCGCGGACTACCGGACGGTCCGGGCGCGCTACGACTGCGACGTCAACGATGTGGTGCTGGCCGTGGTGGCCGGCGCGCTGGCCAACTGGCTGCTGTCGCGCGGGGAACCGGTGTCGCCGACCGCGACCGTCCGGGCGATGGCGCCGCTGTCGGTTTACGCCGACGACCAGTTCGACTCCACCGGACCGGGGCAGATGATCAGCCAGGTCACCCCGTTTCTCGTCGACCTTCCGGTGGGGGAGCCCAACGCCGTGGTGCGGCTGTCCCAGATCGCCCACGCCACCGAGTCCAACCCGACCGCCGCCAGTGCGGTCGACGCCAGGACCATCGTCACCTTGTCGGGTTTCGCGCCGCCCACCCTGCACGCCATGGGTGTGCGCGTCGCCACCAGCTTCCCCAGCTTCTCCAAGCGGACGTTCAACCTGTTGATCACCAATGCCCCCGGGGTGCAGTCGCAGCTCTACATCGCGGGCACCAAGCTGCTGGAGGCCTACGCGGTGCCGCCGTTGCTGAACGGCCAGGCGCTGGCCATCAGCGTGACCTCCTACAACGGCGTGCTCTATTTCGGGATCAACGCCGACCGCGACGCCATGAGCGACGTCGATCTGCTGCCCGATCTGTTGAACCAGGCGCTCGAGGAACTCCTGGAGGCCTCCCGCTAGCGTGTGGCGCAAAAGTTGGAGCGGCCGAATCGCAGAGCGGCTGAATCGTAGAGTTGCCGAATCGCAGAGATATAGCATTCGTTGCTGTGAGCACCACGACGCGCGACGGCGCCCCGGCAAAGCCGAAGAAGAAGTCGACGAGAAGAAAATCGGCCGTCCTGGATCCGCCGAGGATTTCCAACGCCGTGTACGAGGCCGAATTATTCAGGCTGCAAAGCGAATTCGTGAAGCTGCAGGAGTGGGTGCGACATTCCGGAGAGCGCCTGGTGATCATCTTCGAGGGACGCGACGGGGCAGGCAAAGGCGGTGCCATCAAAAGGATCACCGAATACCTCAACCCCCGGGAGGTGCGTATCGCCGCGCTGCCGGCGCCGACCGACCGGGAACGCGGGCAGTGGTATTACCAGCGCTATATCGCCCAGTTGCCCGCGAAAGGCGAAATCGTGCTTTTCGACCGGTCGTGGTACAACCGCGCCGGTATCGAGAAAGTCATGGGATTCTGCACGCCGCAGGAATATGTGCTGTTTTTGCGGCAGACGCCGATCTTCGAGCAGATGCTGATCGACGACGGGATCCTGCTGCGCAAGTATTGGTTCTCGGTGTCCGAGGCCGAGCAGCTGCGACGGTTCAAAGCCCGGCGCAACGATCCTGTGCGGCAATGGAAACTCAGCACCATGGACCTGGAATCGGTCTACCGCTGGGAGGACTATTCGCGCGCCAAAGACGAGATGATGGTGCACACCGACACGTCGGTCAGCCCGTGGTTTGTCGTGGAATCGGACATCAAGAAGCACGCAAGGCTCAATATGATGGCCCACCTGCTGTCCACGATCGAGTACCACGACGTCGAAAGGCCCGTGATCACGTTGCCGAAGCGGGTGATCGAGGCGCAGAACTACCAGCGGCCGCCGCGTGAGCTGTCGACGTACGTCGAGGACCATGCGGCGACGCTGATCGCGGGCGCGGCGGTCTCGTGACCGTTGTCTACGTTCCCGCCACGCTGGCGATGCTGCAGCGGCTGGTTGCGCAGGGGTCGCTGTCGCCCGTCAGCGGCATCGCGTTCGCGGTGACTCCGACGCTGCGCGAGGCTTACGCCGAGGGCGACGACGACGAACTGGCCGAGGCGGCGCTGCGTGAGGCGGCGCTGGCATCGCTGCGGTTGCTGGCGGCCGAACGGGACGCCGCGCCCGACGGCCTGCCGCCGCGGCGTGCAGTGCTGACTGCCGAGGTCCCCATCGGCGGATCCGGGGCCGAACACCGTCCCGATCTCGACGACGCCGTCGTCAAACTCGGTGCGCCCGTCCAGCTGGACCGGGTGATCGCCGTCTATGTCGACACCGCCGAGGCCGAGACGGATGTCGTCAAGGCCATCGAGGCGATCGACGCCGCGGACCTCGGCGACGAGGATGCCGAACTGGCCGTTGGCGACGCTCAAGACCACGACTTGGCCTGGTACGCCACCCAAGAGCTGCCATTTCTGCTCGAGCTGCTGTGACCGGTGACCGGCCTCGCGCGCGGCCACATCCGAGCGGGTACGTCGCATTCCAGACTGCGGAACCGTAAGTTACGGTACCGTAGGATTTCGGCGCTGCGCCTCACCGACGCCGACGGGGGCGCTGCTCCCAGCGAAGCAGTCGCGGACAGGAGCTTCCGATGGGCGAAAAATACGTCCCGGTCACCGCCAATGTCGTGGAGACCACGCGTCCCACCGTCGCCGGCGCCGACAGGCACCCCGTCTGGCACGCGTTGCGCACGGCAGCGGCCCGGATCACGACGCCGCTGCTGCCCGACGACTACCTGCGCCTGGCCAATCCGCTGTGGTCCGCGCGGGAACTGCGAGGCCGCATTCTTCAGGTGCGCCGTGAGACGGAGGACTCCGCGACGCTGGTGATCAAACCGGGCTGGGGCTTCAGTTTCGACTATCAGCCGGGCCAGTACATCGGGATCGGCGTCCCGCTCAACGGGAGGTGGCGCTGGCGGTCGTATTCGCTGACGTCGAGCCCGGCCACCCGTTCCGGGGCGTCGCGTACGGTCACGATCACCGTGAAGGCGATGCCCGAGGGATTCCTCTCCACCCATCTGGTCGCCGGTGTCGAGCCGGGCACCATCGTCCGACTGGCCGCCCCGCAGGGCAACTTCGTGCTCCCCGACCCGGCGCCGCGCTCGATCCTGTTCCTCACCGCCGGATCCGGGATCACGCCGGTGATGTCGATGTTGCGGACGTTGTCGCGCCGCAATCAGATTGGCGACGTCGTGCATCTGCATTCGGCCCCCACTGAAGCCGAGGTGATGTTCGGTGCCGAGTTGGCCGCGCTGGCCGCCGACCAGCGAGGCTACCGGTTGCGGGTGCGCGAAACCCGGATCGAGGGGCGGCTGGATCTGACGGGACTCGACCGGGAGGTGCCCGACTGGCGCGAACGCCAGACGTGGGCGTGCGGGCCGGAGGGCATGCTCACCCAGGCTGAAAAGGTGTGGTCGGCGGCCCGCATCGGCGATCGGTTGCACCTGGAGCGGTTCGCCGTGGCCAAGGCGGCGCCGGCCGGGGCGGGGGGAACGGTGACGTTCGCGCGAAGCGGGCGCGCCGTCGCAGCGGATGCCGCGACCTCGTTGATGGAGGCGGGCGAGGGCGCCGGTGTACAGATGCCCTTCGGCTGCCGGATGGGCATCTGCCAGTCGTGTGTGGTGAGCTTGGTCGACGGCCACGTTCGCGACCTGCGAAGCGGCCGCGAACATGAGCCCGGCAGCCGGATCCAGACCTGCGTCTCGGCCGCCTCCGGGGATTGCGTGGTCGACATCTGAGAGCCCA
>NZ_JBYCLC010000268.1:0-19142 GCF_057473685.1 Mycobacterium sp. TH-M116
CCCCTTGTTCTTCAAGACGTCCGCGATGCGCATCTGGCCTCCTGCCGAGGGTGATTTGGGTCTCGTCAGGTTACCGCGTCCCGAGCGCCAGGTCACGTGTCAGGACCACGACCTGAAAGCGCCGATTGCGCAGTGCACACGGGCGCGGCTTGCCAAGATGACGTCATGATAGAGATCACGCTGCTGGGAACCGGCAGCCCCATCCCCGACCCCAACCGCGCGGGTCCGTCCACCCTGGTGCGGGCCGGCGACCAGGTTGTGCTGGTGGACTGCGGACGCGGAGTGCTGCAGCGCGCGGCGGCGGTCGGGGTGGGGGCCGCCGCGTTGTCGGCGCTACTGCTCACCCACCTGCACAGCGACCACATCGGCGACCTGGGCGACCTGCTCATCACGCGTTGGATCAGCACTTTCGGGCCCGATCCGACGCCTCTGCCGATCATCGGGCCGCCCGGCACCGCCGAAACAGTCGAGGCGACGCTACAGGCGTTCCGCCACGACATCGACTATCGGATCGCTCATCACGCCGACCTCAACGCGCCGCCGTCGGTACGGGTCCACGAGCACACCGACGGCCCGGTGTGGGAGCGGGCCGGCGTATCGGTCCGGGTGGCTCCCACCGATCACCGCCCGGTGGCACCGACCATCGGGTTCCGCATCGAATTTGGCGGCGCCGCAGTGGTTCTCGCCGGGGATACGGTGCCCTGCGCCGGCCTTGACGGGCTGGCCGCCGGGGCCGATGCCCTGGTGCACACCGTGATCCGCAAGGACATCGTCGCCAACATCCCCCAGCAGCGGCTGCAGGACATCTGCGACTACCACTCCTCGGTGCAGGAGGCGGCGGCGACGGCGGCCCGCGCCGGGGTGGGAACCCTGGTGATGACGCACTACGTGCCGGCGCTGGTGCCCGGCCAGGAGGAGCAGTGGCGGGCGCTGGCGGCCGGCGAGTTCGGCGGCCGGATCGAGCTCGGCGAGGACCTGCACCGGGTGGAGATCGGCGGCCCGGCGTGAGCGTGGTTCGCGCGGACAACCCGGCCGCCGCACCGTCAGGCCAGACGGGTGACCTCCACGATGACGTCGAGGTCGGTAGCCCCCTCGCCGGAGTAGATGCCTTTGAGCGGCGCGACGTCGGCATAGTCTCGCCCCGCACCCACGCTGACGTACTGCTCGTTGATCTCGGTACCGTTGGTGGGGTCGTAGCTCCACCAATCACCTGTCCAAGCCTCGATCCAGGCGTGGCTGCGCCCGTCCACGGTGTCCCCGACAACGGCATCGCGCATGGGGTGCAGGTAACCGGACACATAACGGCCCGGAATCCCCATGCCGCGCAGCAGCATCAGCGACAGGTGCACAAAGTCCTGGCACACCCCTCTGCCCTCGCTCAGCGCATCCAGCCCCGACGAATGAACGCTGGTGGTTCCCGGCAGGTAGTCCAGCGCGCCGCGCACCCACTCGGCCGCGGCGAGGACGGCACCGACGGGCTCGTGATTTTTCGCGATCTTCCTGCCCACCGCCCCGAGGCGCTTTCCGGCCGGGGTGTGCGAGGTCGGTCGGAGCAGCTCGTCGAACCGATCGATCACCGTTTCGGAACGCAGATCGTTCCAGCCGGCGTCGCCGACCGGCGGCTCCTGCGGTTCCGTCTCGACGACGGAGGACGAGATCACCGTCAGGTCGGCGTGCGGCGCGTGCAGGTCGAAGGCGGTGACGGCGGTGCCCCAGTAGTCGATGTAGCGGTAGCAGCGGCTGGCCGGGACGGTTTCGACGCGGTTGAGGACGACGTTCTGCCTACTGTTCGACCGCGGGGTCAGCCGGGCTTCGTTGTACGAGGCGGTCACCGGCGATTGGTAGGCATAGCCCGTGGTGTGCACCAGCCGCATCCGCCACATCAGGCCTCCCCCGACTTGTCTACCAACCGGCCGTCCAACCGGCCGTCCAACCGGCCGTCCAACCGGCCGTCCAACCGGCCATTGTGGCCGGCATCAGACCACGCCACCCACGGGGTGATGTGAAAGTACTGCAGCGCCAGCGCTTCCCCCACGTCATGGCAGGTTTGCTGCAGGCTCGCCAAACGCGTGTCCAACGATTCGAGCAGCACGCCGGGCTGCACGAACTCCAGCTCGCTGCGAGCTTGGCCCAACAACCGCTGGGGCTCGGTGGTCGCTCCGACCCGGCTCTGCGGATTGTGCAACAACTCCTCGAGGTTGTGTTCAGCCAGTCGCAGCGAGAAGAACACCGACCGCGGGAACAGCCGGTCGAGCAACATGAACTCGACCACCCGCCCGGCGTCCAGCACCCCGCGGTAGGTGCGCAGGTAGGTGTCGTGGGCACCCGCCGAGCGCAACAACGTGACCCAGGCCGGCGACGAGGCGCTGTCACCGACCCGCGACAGCAACAGTCGCACCGTCATGTCGACGCGCTCGATGGCGCGGCCCAACAGCATGAACCGGTACCCGTCATCACGGGAGAGTGTCGAATCGGCCAAGCCGGCGAACATCGCCGCCCGACCCTCGATGAACGAGAGAAATTCATGCGGCCCAAGGCGTTTGGCCGCACGCTGCCGCTCACTCAGGGCGTGGTAGGTGGTGTTCAGGCACTCCCAGATCTCACTCGACGTCACTTCGCGCGCCGACTTCGCGTTCTCCCGCGCGGCCGTGATCGCGTCGACGATCGAGGATCCCCCGGAGAGGCCGCTGCTGTAGGCGACGAGGTCGGTCAGCGACCACACGTCCAGGTCGTGGGCCGGCGGCTCGATGCCCAGCACCCGCAACAACAACCGGGACGTCTGGTCGGGATCGACACTGGAATCCTCGAGCAGTTGATGCAGGGCGACATCGAGGATCCGCGCGGTGTCGTCGGCCCGCTCGACGTATCGGCCGATCCAGTACAGCGCCTCGGCGTTGCGGGCCAGCATCAACGGGCCGCTTCCGCGCGTTGCGGCTCTTTGTGCCGCGGTTGCGCGGCTTTGCCTTGCCGACGCTTCGCGCGGCCGTCGGGCGCCGGGTCCGGCAGGGAGCGCACCACCTCGGCGGCGCCCAGTTCACGCTCGGCGCCCGACGCTCGCGGTGCCAGCACCCAGGTGTCCTTGGATCCGCCGCCTTGGCTGGAGTTGACCACCCGCGAGCCCTCGACCAGCGCAACCCGGGACAGGCCGCCCGGCAGCACCCACACGTTGTCGCCGTCGTTGACGGCGAACGGCCGCAGGTCGACGTAACGGGGAGCCAGGGCGTCACCCACCTGAGTCGGCACGGTCGACAACTCCATCATCGGCTGCGCGATCCAGCTGCGCGGATCGTCGCGGATCTTCTTGGCGACCGCCGCCAATTCCTTGGCGGAGGCGTCCGGACCGAACACGATCCCGTAACCACCGGACCCCTCGACCGGCTTGAGCACCAGTTCGTCGATCCGGTTCAGCACCTCGTGGCGTTCGTCGTCCAGCCAGCACCGCAGCGTCTCCACGTTGGCCAGCAGCGGCTTCTCGCCGAGGTAGTACTCGATCATGGTCGGCACGTAGGTGTAGACGAGCTTGTCGTCACCGACACCGTTGCCGATCGCGCTGGAGATCACGACGTTGCCGGCGCGGGCGGCGTTGACCAGGCCGGCCACCCCCAGCACCGAATCGGCGCGGAACTGCAGCGGGTCCAGGAACACGTCGTCGATGCGCCGGTAGATGACGTCGACCTGACGCTCTCCCTCGGTGGTGCGCAGGTACACCTGGTTGTCGCGGCAGAACAGGTCGCGGCCCTCGACCAGCTCCACGCCCATTTGCCGGGCCAGCAGCGAATGCTCGAAATAGGCCGAGTTGTGGACCCCGGGGGTGAGGACGACGACGGTGGGGTCCGACTCGTTGGTGGCCGCGGAGTTACGCAGCGCGCGCAGCAGGTGCGCGGCATAGTCGTCGACGGCACGCACCCGATGGGTGGCGAACAGGTTCGGGAAGACACGGGCCATGGTGCGGCGGTTCTCCATCACATACGACACGCCTGACGGCGAGCGCAGGTTGTCCTCCAGCACCCGGAAAGTGCCGCGTTCGTCGCGGATCAGGTCGATGCCGGCGACGTGGATGCGCACGCCGTTGGGTGGAACGATTCCCACGGCTTCGCGGTGGAAATGCTCGCAGGAGGTGATCAGGCTGCGCGGGATCACGCCGTCGTTCAGGATTTCCTGGTCACCGTAGATGTCGTCGAGATACATCTCGAGTGCCTTCACCCGCTGGATGATGCCGCGCTCCAGCTTGCTCCACTCGGCGGTCGAAATCACCCGCGGAACCAGGTCGAGCGGGAAGGGCCGCTCCTGCCCGGACAGGGAGAACGTGATGCCTTGGTCGATGAACGCTCGGGCCAGCGCTTCGGCACGGGCCTGAAGATCCGAGGCGTCCGCCGGTGCGAGTTCGGCGTAGATGCCCTTGTAGGGGCCGCGGACGGCGCCCTGGGCGTCGAACATCTCGTCGAAGGCCATCGAATAGGAATCCGACGTGTCATACCCGCCGAAGATGTGTCCGGCGCGTAACAGACCACGCAGACCGTGTCCGGCTTCATCGACTTGATTCGCGGATCTCACGTGTCAGATGCTGCCTCAAATTGACGTCATGGCGGGGTGAGGGTTCCCATTTTGGGTAAAAACGTAACCGACTGATAACCTGGGCAGTCGCCGCCGCGGGATATCGGATGCCGGTCCCCAGCAACCACCGAATCAAAGAAGAAGGAAACTCAGGCGTGGCCAATATCAAGTCGCAGCAGAAGCGCAACCGCACCAACGAGCGCGCCCGGCTGCGCAACAAGTCGGTGAAGTCCTCGCTGCGCACCGCCGTCCGCGCCTTCCGTGAGGCCGCCCACACCGGCGACAAGGACAAAGCCGCCGAACTGCTCGTGGAGACCAACCGCAAACTGGACAAAGCGGCCGGCAAGGGCGTGATTCACAAGAACCAGGCGGCCAACCGTAAGTCGGCGCTGGCCCGCGTCCTCAACAAAATCTGAGACACGCCCCAACAGCCACCGGCCACCCCGTCCGCTCTGTCTGCCTGTTCTGTCTGCTCTGTCAGCCTGCTCTGTCAGCGGAGCTCAGTCGGCCACCAGCTCGGCAACCCGCCTGACGGCGGCCTCCAGCGCGTACTCGGCATCCGCTGCGGCCCCCTTGACGTCGCCATTGAGCACCGCCACCACTTTCAGCGCGGTCGCCACCGTATCTCTGGACCAGCGCCGCGCTTGTTTCTGGGCTTTCTGCACCCGCCACGGCGGCATCCCCAGCTGCGCCGCCAAGCGATAGGGATCGCCCGACAGCGGCCCCACCCGGCCGATGGCGTGCACAGCTTCGGCGAGCGCGTCGGCGAGCACCACCAGCGGCTCGCCCCGCATCATCGCCCACCGCAGCGCCTCGGCGGCCCCCGTGACGTCGCCTGCCACGGCCTTGTCCGCGATGTCGAACCCCTTCACCTCGGCCTTGCCGCTGTGGTAACGCCGCACCGCCGTGGCGTCAACGCGCCCGCCGGTGTCGGAGACCAGCTGCGAACAGGCCGATGCCAGCTCGCGGAGATCGGACCCGACGGCGTCCAGCAGCGCGGTCACCGTCGGCTGGTCGACCTTGACGTGCAGGGCACGAAACTCCTTGCGGACGAAGTCGCCGCGTTCGGCGGCCTTGGTGATCCGCGCGCAGGGATGCACCGTGGCGCCGAGCGACTGCAGTTCCTTGGCCAGCGCCTTGGCGCGCCCCCCACCGGAATGCACCACCACCAGCACGATGCCGGCCGGGAGATCGGCGGCGGCCGAGGCGATCACCCCGACCGCTTCCTTGCCGGCGTCGGCGGCGGACTCGAGCACGACGATGCGCTCGTCGGCGAACAGCGAGGGGCTGAGCAGCTCGGCGAGCTCGTAGGTACCGACCTCACCGGCCCGCATCCGGTTGACCGGAACGTCATTGGTGCCGGCCCGCGTGCGCGCCGCCCGCAGCACGTCGGCCACGGCCCGCTCGACCAGCAGATCCTCGTCTCCCAAGACCAGGTGCAACGATGAATCCTCGCTCATCCCACGATGGTGTCACGGGATTCTGACGAGGGACCGACCAGTCCCGACAGCGACCAGGCCAGCAGGCACAGGATGAGGAGCCCGGCGGCGTAGCCGAACGCCGTGCCAAACCAGCGCCGCCGCCCCAGCCGCACGACCGCGAACAGCAGCACCAGCGTGACACCGCCGACCAGCAGAACTCCCGCCGCGCCCGACGGCACGCGCGCGGTGGCCGCGGGCACCGCGGCCGCCCACCGCGCCACGCCCAGAACCCACCACAGCTCGGGCCCGGTGAAACGGATCAGCAGTCGCGCGCCGGCCGGCCACAACGGGTCCAGCACGGCCCCGGCGCTGCCCAGCAACGTGATCGGAGGGACCACGGGTGCCACCGCGAGGTTGGCCACGGCAGCAACCAGGCTCACCCGACCCGAGATACCGGCCACCAGCGGGGCGGTCACCGCGTGGGCGGCCCAGGCAACCGCGAATGCATCCGCGGCCGGCCGGGGCCAGCCTCTGGCGACCAGGCTCCGCGACCAGGCCGGCGCGATCACCACCAGCGCGGCCGTCGCCAGTACCGACAGCGCGAACCCCACGTCGACGGCCAGCTGGGGCGCGACGGCCACGAGCACCAACACCGTGGCGGCCAGCGCCGGGATCGCCTGCCGCCGGCGCGACGACAGCATGCCCGCCAGTGTGATCGCCCCCATCACCGCCGCCCTCAGCACGCTCGCAGTCGGCTGTACGACGATGACGAAAGCGACCAGCGCGACCGCGGCGAGCGCGACCGCCGCGCGCGGCCCGACCAACCGCGCCGACACCAGCACCGCCGCACACACGATGGTGACGTTGGCCCCGGACACCGCCGTCAGGTGCGTCATTCCCGCCGCGCGAAACTCGCGGTCTACCTGGGCAGTCATCGCCGCGGTGTCGCCGAGGACCAGCGCTGGCAACATCGCACCCTGGGCGGCCGGCAGCGCGTCGCGGGCAGCGGCGGCGAAGCGCCTGCGCACCGTGTGAGCCACCCGCTGCACCGCACCGGCGGTGCCCACGGCCGGCCGGCCCGCGGCGTTGAGCACCGCGACGGTCAAGTCGTGGCGAGCCGGCCGGCTGATCCGGGCGACGAACCGCACCGGCTGGCCCACCACCAAGTCGTCGAAGTCGGAGGATCGCGCGAAAACGACTACACGGCCGGATATTTCATCGGCCCGCAAGCGCGCCAGGCCAGCACGGAACATCAGCCGTCCACCAGACAGCGCCACCGGGCTCTCGGTGGGGATGACCGTCACCGGGGCCGTCGTCCCGAACGCGGCGGTAATCGGGTGGCGGCCCAATGCGTCGCAACGCAGGGCGATCGCGAGGCCGAATCCGGCGCCCACGACCGCGACGGCGAAAATCCCGGCGCCGACCGCCCGCAGGCGGGAATGCTCGCCGGAACGGCCCGCCGCATAGCAGGCCAGCACGCCCGAGGCCGCGAGCAACGCGATGCAGCACCACGCCAGGGCCCGGCCCACCGGCCACACGATCCCCGCGGCGGTCACCACCCAGCCGGTGAGCGCAGCCGGCACCAGGCGGACGTCGACGCGCGCCGGCGCCGGCTCGCCGCAGGTGGGTGACCGGGGCTCGCGCGGGTCAGACGCGGACCAGGGCACGCAGCTTCTCCAGCCGCGCCGGGCCGATACCGTCGACGTCGGCGAGCTGGTCGACGCTGGTGAACTTGCCGTTGGCCTGTCGCCACGCCACGATCGCGGCGGCGGTGACCGGCCCGACCCCAGGGAGGGTGTCGAACTGCTCCACGGTTGCGGTGTTGAGGTCGAGCACCTTACCCGGCTTCGGCTTCGCCGATCCCGATGCCGGCGCTGCCCCCCGGGCCGGCACCGGGCCGGCGGTCACTGAGCTGCCCAGCCCCGCCGGCCGCCCCGGAGCAGGCGCCAGCCCCACCACGATCTGTTCGCCGTCGTCCAGTGCGCGAGCCATGTTCAGCCCGATGGTGTCGGCACCGGCCATCGCACCGCCGGCGGCCTGCAGCGCATCCGCGATACGCGCGCCCGGCGCCAAAGTGACCAGCCCGGGCGTATGCACCAGGCCGACCACGCTGACCACCACCGAGTGGTCGGCTTCGGCCGGTTCGCCGGCGCCCGGGCTCGCCGACGGCCGGGGACTCGACGAGGACACCTTCTCCACCGGGGGCAGCTTGGCCGACATCACGGGCGCGGCCCGGTCACGCAGCAAGGTGAACACGGTGACCAGGATGGCAAGCGCCGCCACGACCGCCAACGCGATGGCACCGGCCCTGCCCGGATCGGCGCGCACCCTGGCCAACCAGCTCGGACCGGGCGACGCCTCGGGAAGCCACCGCGGCAGCAGTGGATCTGGTTCCTCATCGGACTCGTCCCCCGATTCGGCGTGCGGGTCGGGGGCGAGTCGTCGATGCAGTCGCTCGGCGGGGAAGTCTGTACGCATGCGCCGACCGTAGGCGCGTCGGGCGCCCAAACACCCCCGATAAGCTCGTCACCGGGCGAATTTGTGGATTAATCCGACGCTGTGGACAACACTCGCACCCGATAGGTAAAGATGTAAGCCAAGCGAACGACCTTGATCGGGAAAACCCACTCCGGCGCGGGTCGCCACGTTCCCCTAGAGAACAGGAGGCTGCCATGCAATTGGCGCTCACACCGGAGGAAGCCGCGTTACGCGACGAACTTCGCACGTTCTACACGACGAAGATCCCGCAGGAGCTGCGCGACCGGACGCGGGAGGGTTCGACCTCGGTGCCCGGCGACGTCGTCACCAGTCACAAGATCCTGCACGAGCACGGTCTGGCGGTGCCGAACTGGCCCGTCGAGTGGGGCGGCAAGGACTGGACGCCCACCCAGCACCAGATCTGGGCCGACGAGATGCAGCTGGCGGGCGTCCCGGAGCCGCTGAACTTCAACACCAAGATGGTGGGCCCGGTGATCGCCGAATTCGGTTCCGAGGAGATCAAGAAGAGGTTCTTGCCGCCGACGGCCAGCCTGGACATCTGGTGGTGCCAGGGTTTCTCCGAGCCGGAGGCCGGTTCGGACCTGGCGTCGCTGCGCACAACCGCCGTCCGCGACGGCGACAGCTACATCGTCAACGGCCAGAAGACCTGGACGACTCTGGGCCAGTACGCGGACTGGATCTTCTGCCTGGTGCGCACCGATCCGAACGCGCCCAAACGCCAAGCAGGCATTTCGTTCCTGCTCTTCGACATGAAGACGCCGGGCATCACCGTGCGGCCGATCACGACGATCGACGGCGGCCAAGAGGTCAACGAGCTGTTCTTCTCCGACGTCCGGGTTCCCGCCAACCAGCTTGTCGGAGAGGAGAACCAGGGCTGGACCTACGCGAAATTCCTGCTGGGCAACGAGCGCACGGGCATCGCCGGGGTGGGGCGCACCAAGGTACGTCTGGCCGAGGTGAAGAAGTACGCCGCGCAGACCGGGATGCTCGACGACCCGCTGTTCGCGGCCCGGCTGGCCGAGGCCGAAAACGAGCTCCTCGCACTGGAACTCACGCAGTCGCGGGTGGTGTCGGATTCTTCCGGCGGCAAGCCGAATCCGGCGTCGTCGGTGCTCAAGCTGCGCGGCAGCCAGTTGCAGCAGCTGGCCACCGAATTGCTGGTCGAGGTGGCCGGGGCCGATGCGCTGCCGGCCAACAGCCCGGATATCAGCGACATCTCGTCGCCGGCCTGGGCGCAACAGAGCGCGCCGCACTACCTCAACTACCGCAAGACGTCGATCTACGGCGGGAGCAGCGAAGTGCAGCGCAACATCATCGCGTCCACCATTTTGGGTTTGTGAAAATTTTGGGATTGTGAGGCAACCATGGACTTTCAATTGAGCGAAGAGCAGGCACTGCTCCGAGACACCACGCGCGACCTGCTGGCGCGCACCTACGACGCGGAGAGCCGCAACAAGGTCATCGGCTCCGATCTCGGCTGGAGCCGCGACGTCTGGAGTCAGCTGGCCGACACCGGGATCCTGGGCCTGGGGTTCGACCCGGACGAGGCGGGCCAGATCGAGATCATGGTGGTGCTCAACGAGGTTGGCCGCCGGCTTGCGCCCGAACCGGTACTGCACGCCGCGCTGGGTCCCGGCGCCTTGGTCGCCGCGCTGGGCGGCCCGCAGCAGCAGCAGCTGCTCGACGACGTCGCGAGCGGACAGGTTCTGTTAGCCTTCGCCCACCGCGAGCCGGGTCAGCGCACACCGTCTGCCCAGGTGACCACCAAGGCTGCGCGGCAGGGAGATTCGTGGACTGTGAGCGGACGGAAGAACCCGGTGCTGGCCGGCGACTGCGCCGACATACTGGTGGTCAGCGCCGCGCTTCCAGACGGCGGAACCGGGCTGTTCCTGGTCGACGCGGCGTCAAAAAACACCTCCGTAACCCGCCATCCCTACCGCACCTTCGACGGACAGCGCGGCGCACAGGTCGACCTGGACTCCGTACCTGCCGAACCCCTGGGGGATGGGGCCGACGCGTCGGGCGCCATCCGTGACGCGGTGATCCGCATCCAGTCGGGATTGTGTGCCGAAGCGGTCGGCGCAATGGAGGAAGCGCTGCGGCTGACCACGGACTACCTCAAGACCCGCAAACAGTTCGGCGTCACACTCAGCAAATTCCAGGCGCTGACCCAGCGGGCCGCCGACATGTACGTCTCGCTGGAAATGGCCCGCAGCATGAGCCTGTACGCCGCGATGTCGATCGCCGACGGCAACCTCGACCCGGTCATCGCCTCGCGGGCCAAGCTGCAGATCGGCCGCTCGGGCCGGCACATCGCGCAGGAGTCGATCCAGATGCACGGCGGCATCGGAGTGACCGCGGAGTACCCGGTGGCGCACTACGCGGCCCGGCTCACCGCGATCGAGCACACCCTGGGATCCTCGGGCGACCACCTGCATGTGCTGATCGGCCACATCGCGGACTACGAGCTGGCAAGGCTTTAGCCGCAGCCGGGCTGTCGGAGAACGTTGCCTCGCCCCGTGCGGCGGGCACCGGTACCCGCCCGCCCCAGACCCTTTAGTTCGCACAGGCGCGGGGGATCGCGACGATGCCCGAGGACGCGAAGATGCGTCGGACACTGCGACGCGCACCGTCGCGGAGTACACGGGGCTGACGGCTGCCGGCACAATGTCCACGAATCGACGACGCGCAACCAGATGACGACGCGCGACTAAATGGAGTCGGCCGCCGCAGCGGATCCTGGACCCGATTCCGGACCTGTTTCCGGGGACGCGACGGGTTCTGGCTGGGGCGCCGCACCCGATTTCGCCCCACCCGACTGTGGTTCCGAGTCAGGCAGCTGAGCGGCCAGGTACTCGGCGAGCGCCCCGATGGTCGGATAGTCGAACACCGCGGTGGCGTTGATCGTGAACGCGCCACCGAACTGGCTGTGCAACCGGTTTCGGAGTTCGACCGCCATCAGCGAGTCGGTGCCCAAGTCCAGGAACCTGCTGGTCTCGGCGGGCGGTTGCGCGAGCCGTAGGAAGCCCTGAACCTCCCGCTGCAGGAATTCGGTGATGAAACCGGCGCGCTGAGCCGCCGGTATTTCCTGCAGTTGCCGGAGCAACTCGCTGTCGCCGGTCGGCTCCGTGACGGCGCTCGGTAGCACCAGGTCGAGAATCGGTGGACGCGAGCCGCCCAGCACTTTCGCAACGCGCTGCCAGTTGGCCATGATGACCGTCGCCTGCCCGGCACCGTTGGCGACCACCTCCGCCAAGGCGTTCAGGGCAGCCGTGGGTTCCATGGGAACCAGGCCTTGCGCGACGATATTGGCGCGTGCAGCCTCTGACGAGGCCATGCCACCTTTGGCCCAGGGACCGAAGTTGAGTCCAGTCGCCGGCAAGCCCTGCGCCCTTCGTTCCGCGACCAGCCCGTCGAGCATCGCGTTGGCCGTCGAGTAGTTGGCCTGGCCGGGTGTACCGAGCAGGCTGGACACCGAGGAGGACACGATGAAGAAGTCGAGATCGTCGCCCTTCGTCAGCGCGTCCACATAGCACGCACCGAACGCCTTGGGCGCCAGGGTCGTCCGGAAGCGCTCGATATTCTGTCGGGACAGCAGCGCGTCGTCGAGCACGCCCGCCAGATGGACCACTCCCGCCAGCGGCGGCAACTCCGCGCGGATGCGCTCCAGCAGCTTCGCGACCTGGGACTCGTCGCCGACATCGGCCCCGAAGGTGTGGATGCGGCACCGGTAGCGCTCGGTGATGTCGTCGATTTCCCGTTGCGCTTCAGGACCAGGGGCGCGCCGGCTGGTCAAGACGATGTCACCGGCACCGAGCTGGGCCAGATAGGCCGCCGCGTGCAGGCCGATCGCACCCAGCCCACCGGTGATCAGATAGGTCCGATCACGTCGCGGTTGTAGTGGACTCGGCATTTGCAGCACGATTTTTCCGATGTGCCGCGCCTGCTGCATCCGGCGAAACGCCGTCTTTGCCTCCGTCAGCGGATAGATCTCGGCGGGCAGTGGCGTCCATTCGCCACTCGCCAAACCATCCGACACCTCGCCCAGCAGACCGCGGATACGCTCGGGCTCTTGGAAAGTCACCGTGTCCAACGCCACGATCTCGTAGGCGATGTCGGGACGCGCCGCCGCCATCTGTTCCGGAGTCCAGATGTCACGCTTGGCGATCTCCGCGAATCGACCGTTCTGAGCGGTGGCCCTTACGGTCGCTTCGACGAACCCCTCGTTGGTGAGGCTGTTGAGCACGACGTCGACGCCGGCGCCGCCCGTATCCGCGAGGATCTGGTCGGCGAAATCCGTACTGCGCGAATCATAGACGTATTCCACGCCCAGCTTGCGCAGCGTCGCACGTTTGTAGGTGCTGGCGGTGGCGAAGACGATCGCACCGTGCTGCTGCGCCATCTGGATGGCGGCCAGTCCCACGCCACCGCTGGCGGCGTGAATCAGCACCCGGTCGCCCGGCTTCAACTGTGCCCAGTCGAACGCGAGCCGGGCCGTCAAGGCCGCGGCGGGAATGGTCGCCGCTTCCACCGCGCTCACGCGGGCGGGAATCGGGGCCAGCAACTGGGCCGGGACATTGAACCGGCTGGCGAACGCGCCCTGCATGAAGCCGTAGACGCGTTGGCCGACCTCGAGCCCGGTGACGCCACCGCCCAGCTGGGTGACGACACCTGCGAAGTCACCGCCGATCGGGCCCGGGTCGCCCGGATACAAGCCCAGCACATTGAGCACGTCCCGGAAGTTCAGACCGGCTGCCTCGACCCGGACCTGCACAAAGCCGTCGTCCGGCGGCGGCACGTCCGACTCGGTCAGACGCAGGTTGTCGATCGCGCCGCGTTCGGCCGGTGCCAGCGTGTAATCGTTTGCCCGCGGGACCGCCAGACGACCGCTGCGCGACCATTGCAGTAGCCGCGACGCCAAGAACTTGCCTTGCCGCAGCGCGAGTTCCGGTTCGTCGATCGGCGCAGCGAGAAGACCCGCCAGTGAATGCACGGCCTCCGCCGAACCGTCGCAATCGACCAGCCTGCAGCGCAGCACCGGTTCCTCGTTGACGATCGTGCGTCCGAGCCCCCACAGTGCTGCTTGCACCGGATCGACGTGCTCGCCGGATTCGGTCGCCACGGCCCGTTCGGTGACGATCCACAGCCCGTAGGGCAATGCGGCCGCGGCATCGGCCCCCACGGCGTGAACGGCGCTGAGCAGGTGGGCGATCTCGGTCTCCAGCCGCGCGGCTGACTCGGCGATCGACTCCCCCGCACGCGGTCCGGCGCTGCGCCAGACGATGCCGGAGAACGGCACACCGCGCTCATTCGCCTGCGTCAGTAGCTGGCCCACAGGCTCGGGATCGATGGTCCGATCGAGAGAGATGCAGCCCGGCAGCCTGGCCGCCAGCTCGTCGAATCCGGAAACCAGCCAGGTGCCGATCACGCTCCCGGCGCCCTCGGTATCACTGATCGACGCCGGCCTCGGCACCTCGTGCCAGCCGAGGGTGTACATCAACCGGGTGGCGTCGCCGCCGAGCCCGCGCAACAACGCTTCCCGGGGCGCGCGTTTGACCGTGAACTCGCGAATCCCGCCGAGGCGGCGGTCATCCCGAGCGACGAAGTCGATATCGAAGACCTGTGTTTCACTGTCGAGCTCGCTCGTGTGCCACCTCGCGCGGCAGTAGAACCGCCGCGGCATCTTCTCCACCAGCTCCACCCGTCCGTACCGCAGCGGCAGGAAGAGGTCGTTCACCCCTTGTTCGGCCGCGAGAAGCGCCGGGAACGCCGGGAAGGCGACCCCGGTGCACAGGTCGAGCAGCACCGGATGGATCGGCTCCGTTCCGAGCTGCTCGGCGAGTTCTTCGCCGACGGTGACGTCACCTATCGCCTCACCCTCACCGACCCACAGTGACTTGAGGGAACCGGACCAGTTGGGCCCCCACGCCAGCTCCATGTCGGCGAAGGTCTCGAAGAGCTGCTGCGGCCGCAGGCGTTCCATCTGCTCGATTTCCGCGGCAAGGGATTTCGCGGGGTCCGCAGGATCCGGCGCCGATTCGCCGTCGGTTACGGTGACACCGGAGCTCACCGTGCCGTCGGCGTTCAACGACCATTCGGCGTCGCGGACACCGTAGGGGCGACTGTGCACGCAGAAGCTCCAGGCGCCCCCGTTCGGCACGCCGCCCTCCAACGGATGCAAGGTCAGCTGGACTTCCCGAGAACTCTTCTCGGGCAGGATGATCGGCTCATAGAAAAAGACATCTTTCACCCGCGCCGGTGGCCCGACGGCGGCCAGTGCCATCGCCGCATAGGTAGCCCCCGGAACGACGACCGTGCCGTAGATGACGTGATCGGAGAGCCAGGGTTGCGACTTGACCGACAGCCGGCTGGTGTAGACGGAGTCACCCGAGGCAAGCTCTTTTGCACTACCCAGGATTCCGGATCCGGTGGCGCCCGGGCCCTCGAGGCCGGCCCACCCGGCGGGAAGGCCGGACGTCTTGGGCCAGAAGCGACGGCGCTGGAAAGCATAAGTGGGCAGCTCGAGTCTGCGGCGAGGCCGACGATGCAGCGCGGCGAACGTGGGCCGATGGCCGCTGACGTACGCCCCGGCCAACGCTTCGGCGATCTGGCGCCGGTCATCGACGCCCTTGCGCAGCGAAACGATCGCACGCGGCGCGGCCAGGTGTTCCGGCCAGATCTGCACCGCGGCGCCGGTCAGAACCGGCTGCGGACCGATCTCCATCAACACCGAGCAGCCCAGCGCCGCTATGGTTCGTACGCTTTCGGCGAACTGCACCGGCTGGCGGGAATGCCGGCGCCAATACTGGGCCTCCAAAGGGGTTTCCGGCGTGAGCACGGCGCCGGTGCGGTTGCAGACCAGCGGCAACGTCGGCACGGCGAACTCCAAACACCTCGCGTGCGTCTCGAATTCATCGAGCACCGGCTCCAGCAACTCCGAATGGAAGGCGTGGCTGGTATCCAGCCAGGTGCACCGGACCCCGTCTTCGCCGACCCTGGCGACGATCTGTTCGAGATCCGCGCTCCGGCCCGACAGCACCGTGTTGGCGCCGTTGTAGGCGGCGACCGACACCCGGCGAAACGCGCCGGCGACGTCCTCGACGTACTTGGCGTCGGCGAACACCGCCACCATGCGCCCACCGGCGGGCAGACTGCCGAACAGCCGACCACGCTCGGCCGTCAGCCGTGCCCCGTCCTCGAGACCGAACACCCCGGCCACACACGCCGCCGCATACTGGCCCACGCTGTGCCCCAGCACCACGTCGGGCTCGATGCCCCACGACTGCCACAGCCGGGCCAGGCCCATCTCGACGGCGAACAGCGCCGGTTGAGCAAACGCGGTGTCCCGCAGTGTCTCTCCGGCTTGACCTCCGGTATCGCGGTCGGTGGCGAACAGCACCTCCAGCAACGGGCGCGGCAGCAGCCCCTCGACCGCTTCCGCACACCGTGTCACGGTGTCTGCGAAAACCGGCTCAGCGTCGAACAACTCGCGCGCCATACCCGGGTGCTGGCTGCCCTGGCCGGTGAACAACCATGCCGTCGTCGGCGGGTCCGCGCACTCGCCGCGCATCACTCCCGGTCGCGTGCGGTTCTCGGCCAGCTCGGCCAGCAGGTCGCGGGCGCCCTGAACCGAATCCACGACGAGCGCGGCACGGTGTTCGAAATGCGAACGCCCCACCCCGGCGGTGAAGCACACGTCAGCGATGTCGGCCTTTGGATGCGCGTCCAACCAGACGGCATATCGCTGCGCCAACTCCAGCAGCGCCTGTGGCGAACGGGCGGACAGCGGCAGCACGCCGACGGACTCGTCTTGAACGCCTGCCTCCGCTGCCGCGACGTCGCCTGACGAGTATTCGTCGGCGGTCGCCGGTTGCGCCGGCGCCTCCTCGATCAGCACGTGTGCGTTCGTGCCGGTGAACCCGAAGGAACTTATGCCAGCGCGGCGCGGCCGGCCGTTGGCCTGCCACGGAGTGGCCTTGTCCACGACGCGCACCGGCAGCGAATCCCACGGGATATGCGGCGACGGCGTCTCGAAGTGCAGGCTCGGCGGCAGCACTTCGTGCTGCAGCGACAACACGACCTTGATCAGACCCGCGACGCCCGACGCCGCCTCGAGGTGGCCGATGTTGGTTTTCACCGATCCGATCCGCAGCGGACGGTCCGCGTCACGGTCGGCACCGTAGACGGCTCCGGCCGCCTGCACCTCGATCGGGTCGCCAAGCGGGGTCCCGGTCCCGTGCGCCTCGAGGTAGTCGACCTCCCCGCCGGCCAGACCGGCGCGAGCCAGCGCCGCGGCGATAAGCCGTTGCTGTGCGCCCCCGTTCGGCACCGTCAAACCGCTGGAGGCGCCGTCTTGATTGACCGCACTGCTGGGGATGACCGCGCAGACCCGGTCGCCGTCGCGCTGAGCATCGCTCAGTCTCTTGAGGACCAGGATCCCGCAGCCTTCGCTGCGCACATAGCCGTCGGCGGAGGCGTCGAAGGTCTTGCACCGCCCGCCGGGGGACAGCATCCGGGCGCGCGAGGCGGCGATGATGGTCACCGGGCTCAGCAAGACGTTCACCCCACCGGCCAGCGCCAGATCACAGTCGCCGGAATGCAATGCCTGGCAGGCCTGATGGACGGCCACCAACGACGAGCTGCACGCGGTATCGACCGCGACCGCCGGACCTTCCAGCCCGAGCGCGAAGGCGACCCGGCCCGAGACGGCATTGAGCGCATTGCCGGTGATGAAGTAGGGCTCGAGTTTTTCGACCGACTCGGCGGACAGCAGATGCGCATACTCGTTGGCGCCGACCCCGACGAAGACGCCGGTTCGGCTGCCGCGCAGTGCGGACGGCGCGTACCCGGCCCTTTCGAGGCCCTCCCACACGGTCTCGAGCATCAGCCGCTGCTGCGGCTCGATCCACACCGCCTCGCGCGGGGAGATACCGAAGAATTCCGGGTCGAATCCGTCGATGGCGTCGAGGAATCCGCCGAAGCGGCTGTAGATCTTGCCCGGCGTCTCTGGATCGGGATCGTAGAACTCGTCGATGTCGAATCGGTCTTCCGGGACTTCCCGGATCGCATCGACACCACCGGAGAGCACCTCCCAGAATGCTTCCGGGTCGGGCGCACCGGGGAAGCGGCACGACACCGCGACGATCGCGATCGGCTCATCGGTGCGCGCCGTCACTGCCTGCGCGGTCCGGGACCCTGCACCGGCAGATGCCTGCGCATCGAGCCCGAGCACGTCGCCGAGCAGGTAGTCCGCCGCATCGGACAGACGTGGGTGGTCCATCGCCAGGGTCGCCGGTATCTCCTTGCCCACGCCCTGCTCGATGCGTTGCCGCAATTCGATGGCCATCAGCGAATCCATGCCGAGGTCGAAGAATCCGGCGTCCTCGCGGATCTCGGCGGCATCGACTCGCGTCACCTCCGCCACCGCCTCACGCAGGTGATCCACGAGGAGCTTCCTGCGCCGCTGCACCGGAGCGTGGGTGAGTTGCTCGACCAACTGGGTCTTCCCGGAGAACGTTGCGGACCGCGCCACCCCCGTCGCCGGCGTGGGCAACTCCCGCTCCAGCTCGGCCAGGAACAAACGTCTCCCCGTTTGTTGGTAGAGCGGCAGGAAGCGCGCCCAGTCGATCCGGGCCACGACTCCTTGCGCGGGGCCTTGTCGCGCCCCAGGTGCGCGGGAAGACGCCATGAGATCGGCCATGCCCGCCAGCGCGTCGGCGGGCGACAACGTCCGGACGCCCCGCTGAGCCAGCCGGGCCCGCGCCTCCTCGTCGGCCATACCCGCCGACCCCGACATCCACGGTCCGAAGTTGACGCTGATCCCCGGGACGCCCCGCGCACGCTGCCGCCAGGCCAGCCCGTCGAGGAAGGCGTTCGCCGCGCCGTAGGCGCTCTGGCCGAACCCGCCCCATACCGAGGCGATCGAGGAGGTGCTCAGGAAGAAGTCCAGCTGCATCTCAGCGACTGCTTCGCTCAAATGCCACGCACCCCACACCTTCCCGGCGAAAACCCGGTCGATCTCGGCGTCGTCCAGCGTGCGAAGCGGAGTGGTACCGATCTCGCCTGCCGCATGGACGATACCGGCCAGCGGCGGCAGCTCGGCCTGCACGGTTGCCAACAGGCCCGCGACGTGGCCCGCGTCGGCGACGTCGGCCGCCACGACGCGGATTTCGCAGCCGTGCTGTTGGCGGATGGCATCGATGCGCTGTTGCGCGGCAGCGCCGGGCCCGCGCCGGCCGGTCAGCACCAACTGCCGAGCGCCGTGCGCGGCCAGGTATCCGGCGATTTCCAGACCGATCGATCCGAGCCCTCCGGTCACCAGATACGTTGCGTCGCCGCGTAGCGCCGGCGGTGTCGCGATGGGCTGCCCACGCCGTCGAACCAGCCGTGGGAAATACACCGACTGATCACGCAGCGCCACGTGGTCTTCCGCTCCGGCCGAGCTGCGCGACGCCGATGCCACGTGTGAGATCAACCGCGACCATTCGTCGGCTGCGTTTTCCGAGCCTTCCGACCCTTCCGACAAGTCCGCCAGTCCGCCCCACACCTGCGGATGCTCCAGCGAGGCTGCCCGGCCGAAGCCCCACAGGCAGGACTGCACCGGTGACACCGTGTCGGTGTCGGTGACCCGTTGTGCGCCGCGGGTGACCAGCCAGATGGGCGCGCGCA
>NZ_JBYCLC010000269.1:0-8272 GCF_057473685.1 Mycobacterium sp. TH-M116
CCCTCGGGGGTACGTCGACTCAGCACATAGCGCGCCGCCGCATCCCGATCGACGGTGGCCGCGAACAGTCGCGAGGTGGGCACGCGCGTTACCGTTGCATCGGTTGCGACGCGACCTGCTGTTCCAGTTGGAGGACCTGCGTGGTGGTCTTCACCACCACATCGGGGTTCAGGCTTATCGAGTCGATGCCGAGGCGCACCAGGAATTCGGCCATGTCGGGATAGTCCGAAGGCGCCTGACCGCACAGTCCGGAGTGAATGTTGTTGCGGCGACAGCCTTCCACGGCCAGGCGGATCATCTCCTTGACGCCGTCGTCGCGTTCGTCGTAGTCGAAGGCCACGATCTCGCTGTCCCGGTCGACACCGAGGGTGAGCTGGGTCAGATCGTTGGACCCGATCGAAAATCCGTCGAAGCGTTTGGCGAATTCGTCGATGAGGATCACGTTGTTCGGGATCTCGCACATCGCGTACACCTTGAGGCCGTTCTCGCCGCGGCGCAGACCGTGTTTGGCCATCTCGCCCAGGACCAGGTCGGCCTCGGCCACACGGCGCACGAACGGCAGCATGAGCACGACGTTCGTCAGCCCCATCTGCTCGCGCACGCGTTTCATCGCCCGGCACTCCAGGGCGAACCCTTCTGCGTAGGCCGGGTGGGCGTAGCGCGACGCGCCGCGGAAGCCGATCATGGGATTGTTCTCTTCGGCCTCGAAGGCGGCCCCGCCGACCAGGCTGGCGTATTCGTTGGTCTTGAAGTCCGACATTCGCACCACGACCGGCTTGGGCCAGAATGCGGCGGCGATGGTGCCGATTCCCTCCGACAGCCGTTCCACGAAGAAATCCTCGCCACTGGAGTAGGCATAGGTCAGCCGCTCGATCGTGCGCCGGGCCTGCGGGTCGTCGACCCTGTCCGGATGCAGCAGGGCCAGCGGGTGGACCCTGATGTACTCGCTGATGATGAACTCCATGCGGGCGAGCCCGACGCCGTCGTTGGGCAGAAACGACGTCGTGAAGGCGAGATCGGGGTTGCCGAGGTTGATCATGATCTCGGTGCGGGGCCGTTTGATCCCGGCCAACTCGGTCCGGTCGACGTGGAAGCCGACCTCACCGCGGTACACGCGCCCCGTGTCGCCCTCGACACAGGACACCGTGACCACGGCGCCGTCCGGCACACTCGTGGTCGCGTCGCCCGCGCCGACAACGGCCGGGATGCCGAGTTCGCGGGCGATGATCGCCGCGTGACAGGTGCGCCCGCCCCGGTTGGTGACGATCGCGGCGGCAGTCTTCATCACCGGCTCCCAGTCCGGTGTGGTGGTGTCGGCCACCAGCACCTGGCCGGGCCGGAAGTCCGACAGGTTCCCCAGGTTGTCGATCCGTTTCGCCACTCCCGAGGCGACCTTCTCGCCCACCGAGCGGCCCTCGGTGAGTACCTGCCTCGCTTCCGGGCCATTGTCTTCGAGCACATAGGTCTCCAGCACCGTCGGGTTGCGCTGGGAGACGGCCGTCTCGGGGCGAGCCTGGACGATGTAGAGCTTCCCGTCCAGGCCGTCCTTGGCCCATTCGATGTCCATCGGGCGGCCGTAGTGCGCCTCGATGGCGCACGCATAGCCGGCCAGCTCGAGCACGTCGGAGTCGGTGAGGCAGAAGCGGGCCCGGTCGGAGCGAGGGGTGGGGATGTTGCGGGTCGTGTTCTTGGTCTCTCCCTCGACGAACACCATCTTGACCGCCTTGTCGCCGATCAGACGGCGCAGCACGGCACGGTGCCCGGCCAGGTAGGTCGGCTTGTGAACATAGAATTCGTCGGGGTCGACCGCGCCCTGGACCACGTTCTCCCCCAGGCCGTAGGCGCCGGTCACGAACACGACGTCGCTGAAGCCCGATTCGGTGTCGATGGTGAACATCACCCCCGAGGCGGCCAGGTCGGAGCGCACCATCTTCATCACGCCGATCGACAGCCAGACTTTGAAATGGTCGAAGCCCTGGTCGATCCGGTAGTGGATGGCCCGGTCGGTGAACAGACTGGCGAAGCAGCGCCGGCACGCGTCCAGGAGACTCTCGGCGCCCGTGATGTTGAGGTAGGTGTCCTGCTGGCCGGCGAAACTCGCCGTCGGCAGGTCCTCGGCGGTCGCCGAGCTGCGCACGGCCAGGCTGACGGTCTCACCGTATTCGTCCTGCAGTCTGCGATAGGCATCCAGAATCTCGCCGGCCAGATCGGCGGGAAGCCCGGCGCCGTAGACGATCTCGCGGGCTCGTTTACCCTTGCGCGCCAACGCGATGACGTCGGCCGGGTCGAGATCGTCGAGCTCGGCATGCAGCGCGTCCCAGGCGCCGGCGCTGTCGAGCATGTGCTGGTAGGCCTCGGCGGTGATCGCGAACCCGTGCGGGACGCGGACGTCCTGCCCGGACAGTTTCTGGTACATCTCGCCGAGCGAGGCGTTTTTTCCGCCGACGAGTGGCACGTCGCCGATGCCGATCTCCTCGAAGAAACGAATGTAGGTGAACCTGCTCATGTCCGCATCCTCCGTGTGTGTGCTGTGTCAGTACGTGCCGTCGGCACCGCTGTTGGCCTCATGGACCGCCCCGACGTAGTCCGCGCGTTCTCGTGCCGCCCACCCCTCGGCGTCGGGGGCCGCCAGCAGCCCGCGTACCTCGTCGAGGGTTCGAAATCCCTTGCGGTCCATCCAGGTGCTCAGATCCCGCAGGAGCACACTCACGTATTCGGGGCCATGACGCAGCAGCGCCGACGCCGACTGGACCACATCGGCGCCCGCGAGGAGATACTTGGCCACGTCAGCACCGTGCTCGACCCCGCTACTCCCGGCCAGCGAGGCGCGCACCCGTCCGCGCAGCAAGGCGATCCACGTCAGCGGCAATCGTGTTTCAGTCGGCGTCGACAACGTGACGGCGCGCACCGTCGTGAGGGTTTCCGGATCGATGTCGGGCTGGAGAAACCGATTGAACAACACCAGCCCGTCGGCGCCGGCATCATCCAGCCGGTGCGCCACGTCAGCGATGGCACTGAAATAAGGACTGAGCTTGACGGCGATCGGAATGGTGGCCGCGCTCTTGACCCCGGCGAGTACGTCCAGGTGGCGCTGTTCCACCGCGGCGCCGTCGACACCGGTGTCTCCGGGAAGGTAATAGATGTTCAACTCGATCGCCGCCGCACCGGCATCCTCTATCCAACGGGCATAGCGCGCCCAGCTGCCCGGGGTGGAGGCGTTGAGGCTTCCGATGACGGGCACGTCCACGGCGGCTGCTGCGCGTTCGACAAAGCGCAGATAGCGTTCAGGGCCCCGGCTGTTTGAGACGGCGCAGGGAAAGTAACTCAACGACTCGCTGTAACTCTCGCTGCCCTGGGCGACGATTCGCTCGTCGAACCGGGACTCTTGCAGCAGCTGTTCCTCGAACAACGAGTGCAGCACCACCGCACCGATCCCGGCGCCGGCAAGCCGCCGCACGCCGTCGACCGTGCGGCTGAGTGGCGACGCCGAAGCCAGCACCGGGTTGCGCAGCGGCAGACCGAGGTATCGGGTGGACAGGTCCATCAGTGCTCCCGACGCGGATCGGACGGGAACTGGTGCGGCTCGCGAGAAGCCATGTCTTCGTAGACCGCCCAGCGCTGATCGATGGACTCCTGGGCCAGCGCCAAAAGCCGTTCGGCTTCGTCCGGGTCGGCATTGCGCAGGCTGCGGTAGCGCAGCTCGCGATAGCGGTAGTCGGCCAGCGGCAGCCGGGGGCGGTGCGAATCCAGCAGGAACGGTGTCGCGCCCGCCTCGCGGAGCATCGGGTTGTAGCGGATCAGTGGCCAGTGCCCGCTGGCCACGGCCCGATACTGCTGGTCAAGGCCGTGGCGCATCTCGAAGCCGTGCGCGATGCAGTGGCTGTAGGCGATCACCAGCGACGGCCCGTCATAGGCTTCCGCTTCGCGGAACGCCAGCAAAGTCTGCTGTGGATCGGCGCCCATGGCGACCCGCGCGACGTACCCGCTGCCGTACGAAACCGCCTGTAACGCAAGGTCTTTTCGGGGTACCGTCTTTCCCGACGCGGCGAACTTGGCCACGGCGCCCAGTGGGGTGCTCTTCGACATCTGCCCGCCGGTGTTCGAATACACCTCGGTGTCGAGCACGAGCACGTTGACGTTGCGTCCGCTGGCCAGCACATGGTCGAGTCCACCCGAGCCGATGTCGTAGGCCCAGCCGTCGCCGCCGACGATCCACACGCTACGACGAATCAGGTGGTCGACGAGACCACGTAACTCGTCACCCACTTGGGGTTCCAGTCGGTCGAACCGGTCGAGGAGTTCGGCGACCCGCCGACGCTGAGCATGCAGCTCCGATTCCCGCAGTTGCGGGGCGTCCAGGACGGCGTCGACGAGCTCGGCGCCGAGGACCTCACGCTGCTCGGCCAGCCGCTGGCGCGCCTGGGTCAGGTGAACGTCGGCGGCAAGCCGAAGGCCCAGACCGAACTCCGCGTTGTCTTCGAACAGCGAATTGGACCAGGCCGGACCGCGCCCTTCGGCGTTGGTGGTCCACGGCGTCGTCGGCAAGTTGCCCCCGTAGATCGACGAACATCCCGTGGCGTTGGCGACCATCAAACGGTCACCGAACAACTGCGACAACAGCTTCAGGTAGGGGGTTTCGCCGCAGCCTGCGCAGGCGCCCGGGAATTCGAACAACGGCTGCAGGAACTGCGCGCCGCGCACGGTGCCGAAATCCACCGTCGATCGGTTGGCCACCGGCAAGGTTTCGAAGAAGGCGGTGTTTCGGCGACCGTCGGCGACCAGCGGCTCCCGCGGAGCAAGGTTGATCGCCTTTCTGACCGGCGTGCCGGGGACGACAGCCGGACAGGCTTCGACGCACAGACCGCATCCGGTGCAGTCTTCGACGTAGACCTGCAGCGTGTAGCGGGCGCCGGGAAGACCTACCGCGTCCAGCGGTGCCGACGGGAACGTGGCCGGCGCGTCGCCAAGCCGTTCGCTGTCGCAGAAGGTGGTGCGAATGACGCTGTGCGGGCACACAAACGAGCAGTTGCCGCACTGGATGCAGCTGTCCGGATCCCACGTCGCGACGAGGTCGGCGATGTTGGGTTTCTCGTAGGCCGCGGTCCCGCTGGGATAGCTGCCGTCCGCCGGCAGGGCGCTGACCGGCAGCGCGTCTCCGCGCCCGGCGATCATCTCCGCGGTCACGGTCCGCACGAAATCGGGCGCGTCGACCGGAACCAGCGGCTCGGGCCGGTGGCCGGAGCCGGCCCGGTCGGGTACTTCGACCCGGTGTAACCGCTGCAGGGCACGATCGACGGCGTCGATTTCGCGGGCCACCGCGTCGGCACCGCGCCCGGCGTAGGTTTTGGCCACGCTGTCTTTGATCCTGGTGATCGCCTCGTCGAGCGGCAGAATTCCGGAGATGGCGAAAAAGCAGGTCTGCAAGACGATGTTGATCCGCCCGGCCATCCCGACCTCACGGGCGATGGCGTTCGCGTCGATGACGTAGAGACCGATGTTTTTGTCGAGGATCTGCTGTTGCACCGTCGCCGACAGGCTGTCCCACACCCGCTCGGGTGGACGGGGGCTGTTGAGCAGCAATGCGGCGCCCGGAGCGGCACGGCCGAGCACATCGACGCGGTCGAGGAACCGCTGGTGATGGCATCCGACGAAGTCGGCCTGCTGCACCAGGTAGGGCGCGCGAATGGGCTCGGGACCGAACCGCAGATGCGAGACCGTCTGGGAGCCAGATTTTTTCGAGTCGTAGACGAAGTACCCTTGTGCGTGGACGTTCGGCTCGGCGCCGAGGATCTTGATGGTGTTCTTGTTCGCGCCGACGGTCCCGTCCGACCCCATCCCGAAGAAGACCGCTTTGGTGATCGCCGGGGATTCGATGTCGAACGCCGGGTCGTAGTCGATGCTGGTGCCGCTGACGTCGTCGTCGATGCCGACGGTGAAGCGGGTCCGCGGCCGCTCGGCGGCCAGCTCGGCGAAGACTCCGGCGACCATGGCGGGGGTGAATTCCTTCGACGACAGCCCGAACCGCCCGCCGCACACCAGTGGCAGTGAGGACCGTTCGCCGCGGCTGTAGCCCTCGGCCAGGGCGGCCGTGACGTCCAGGTACAGCGGCTCGCCGAACGACCCCGGCTCCTTGGTGCGATCCAGTACTCCGACCGTGCGTACCGTCGACGGGAGCGCCGTCAGCAGCGCCTGCACCGGAAAAGGCCGGTATAGCCGCATCTGGATCACCCCGACCCGCTCGCCGCGGGCGGTCAGCGCGGCGACCGTCTCGGCCGCCGCCTGTCCGCCCGAACCCATCAGCACCAGCACGCGGTCGGCCCTGGGGTGCCCCGTGTAGTCGACGACGTGCATGGGGCGCCCGGTGCGCCGGCCGAGCTCGGCCATCAGCGCGTCGACCAGCTCGGGCACGCGGGCATAGAAAGGGTTGACCGTCTCGCGGGCCTGAAAATACGTATCGGGATTCTGCGCGGTGCCGCGGATGAACGGCCGATCCGGCGACAGTGCCCGGTCACGATGCCCCAGGATCAGCGACGTGGGCACCAGCGCGCGTAGGTCGTCGTCATCGAGCATCTGAATCGTGTTGAGTTCGTGGGAGGTGCGGAACCCGTCGAAGAAGTGCAGGAACGGGACCCTGCTGCGCAGGGTGGCCGCGTGGGCGATCAGCGCCAGGTCATGGGCCTCCTGCACCGAGGCGGAGGCCAACAGCGCGAATCCCGTCTGGCGTGTGGCCATCACGTCGGAGTGGTCGCCGAAGATGGACAGTCCCTGAGCGGCCAGCGATCGCGCGGCGACGTGGATGACCGCCGAGGTCAGCTCGCCGGCGATCTTGTACATGTTGGGGATCATCAGCAGCAGGCCCTGCGACGCGGTGAAGGTGGTGGCCAGCGCCCCGCCCTGCAGGGCGCCGTGCAGCGCTCCCGCGGCGCCGCCCTCGCTTTGCATCTCCACCACCGACGGCACGGTGCCCCACAGGTTGGGACGCCGCCGGCTGGACCACTCGTCGGCCAGCTCGGCCATCGGCGAGGACGGGGTGATGGGATAGATGCAGCACAGCTCGCTGAGCCGGTAGGCCACCGACGCCGTCGCCTCGTTGCCATCCACTGTCGCGCGCATCATGTTCTTTCTGCGACCATGTCGATGGCGTGCACCGGGCATTGGTCGAAGCACGTCGCGCACCCGGTGCATTTGTCGTCGTCGAACCGGTAGCGGTGACCGCGGCCCAGCTTGATCACCGCGTCTTCCGGGCAGGCCCCCAGGCAGCCGTCGCATTCGAAGCAGTTCCCGCAGGACAGACACCGGCCCGCCTCGAACGTCGCCTCCTGCTCGGACAGTCCGCCGACGACCTCGTCGAATCCGGTCAGCCGCTGCCGCGGGGGGAGTTCGGGCTCGGCCCTGCGGGAGGCGTCGCCGAAGTACCACAGGTGCATCAGGTCGAACTCGGCGACCCGATGCTTGGGCGGGCGTTGCCAGGAGTCGCCGCGCAGCCAGGCGTCGATGTGGTGGGCGGCCTTCTTGCCGTGCCCGACGCCGACCGTCACGGTCCGCTCGGACGGCACCATGTCGCCGCCCGCGAACACCCCTGGGCAGCCGGTCATCAGCGTCGCCGAGACCAGAACCGATCCGTCGTCGTCGAACTGCACGCCGGGCAGGTTGCGCATGAACGCCGACTCGGTCTTCTGCCCCAACGCCATGATCACGGTGTCGGCGGCCAGAGTCTCGAAATGCCCGGTGGGCATCGGGCGTCCGGACTCGTCGATCTCCATCAGTTCCACACGCAGCTCAGATCCCTGCAGGGCGGAGATGGTGCGCAACCAGTTGATCCGAACCCCTTCGCTTTCAGCCTCATCGACTTCCTCGGGATGCGCGGACATCTGGGCCGCCGTGCGGCGATAGATGATGACCGTGTCCTCGGCGCCGAGACGACGGGCGACGCGGGCCGTGTCCACCGCGGTATCGCCGCCGCCGTAGACGGCGACGTGGCGGCCGATCTCGGGGCGTTCTCCCGACGCGACATCATGCAGGAACGACACGGCATCCAGCAGCGACCCGGCATCCGTGACGGGGATGTCGACCCGCTTGGCCAGGTGGGCACCGACGGCCACGAACACGGCGTCGAAGTTGCCGTCGGCGCGTTCGGCGGCCAGGTCGTCGACCCGGTGCCCGCTGGTGAACTGGACGCCGAGCGCGACAACCCGCCGGACCTCGGCGTCCAGCACATCGCGGGGCAACCGGTAGTCGGGGATTCCGTAGCGCATCATCCCGCCAGGTTCGG
>NZ_JBYCLC010000270.1:0-24418 GCF_057473685.1 Mycobacterium sp. TH-M116
AACATCGCCGCCGGCGCGGCCAAGGCGGGGCGCGCGGCCTCGGACGTCGCGGTGATCGTGCCGGCGCTGACGATCGTCGGCGACAGCGACGAAGAACGCGACAGGGAACGAGAAGTGGTGCGCGCCAGCATGAGTTTCTACGGCAGCACCCCCAACTACGCGTTCATCTGGGACGAGGCCGGGTTCGAGGGCACGACCGCCCGGATCCGGGAGAAGCAGAAGGCCGGCGACTTCGCGGGCATGGCGGCCCAGATCAGCGACGACCACATCGCCGCCTTCGCCACCGAGTCGACCTGGGACGGGTTGGCCGACGCGCTGACCGACAAGTACGCCGGAATCGCCACCCGCCTGGTGCTCTACAACGCTCTGGGCGACGCGGAGCGCGTGGAGCGCTACGGCGAGGTGGCCCGCCGCGTGCGGGGGTGACGCCGTCGGGTGGCCTTCAGGTGGTCGTGGCCGCCTGGCCTCGGGCCAGCGCGACCGTCGCCGCGGCCATCATCGCGACGGACACTCCCAGCACGAGCAGGCCGCGGGTGCTGGTGTTCAACGTCTCGCCCAGCACCGTGACGCCGAGGGCCGACCCCACGAGCGGTTCGGCGACGGTCACCGCGGGTAGCGACGCGGTCAGCGGTCCGGCCCGGAACGCCGACTGCTCCCAGGCCGTCGCGGCGAGGGCCAGCACCGCCCACACGTACACCTCCGGTGTGCGCAGCAACGCCGGGATACCGTGGCCGAGCTGGTCGACGACGCCTTTCATCAGCACCGAGAACAGACCCCACAGCGAACCGGACAACAGTCCCAGCAGGAGTGCGGCCACCGAACCGGGGCGCAGGCGCGCGCCGAGCACGCAGAGGATCAGCGCGGGGCCCATGATCGCCACCACGATGCTCCACGTGTGCAGCGATCCTCGCGGGGTGCCCGCCTGCGGGTTGCCGACCGTCACCACCACCGTCACCGCGGTCGTGAGAAGCACGGCCCAAAGCCCTTGGCGGCCGGTGATTCTGCGGTGATTGGCGGCGGCGCTGACGAGCAGCGCGAACGGCAGCGAGGTCACCAGCAGCGCCTGCACCAGCACGACCGAGCCGAAGCCGAGCGCCGCGGCCTGCAGCCCGAACCCGGCGCCGGCCACCAGGCTGCCCACCCACCATTGCCGATCGCGCAGCAGCCGGCGGAACAGGGCGACGGTGCCGACCGTCTTCCGGGTGACCTGTTGGGCGGAGCGCTGCTGCACCACGTCCCCGATGCCCATCATCAGCGCGGCCGCCAACGCCAGCGCCGCCGCGATGTCGGTCGTGTCCACGGTGCCTGCCGGACTGCTCAGCAGGCCTCAGCTGTTGCGCCAGATCTTGAGTGCGACGGCAACCATCGGGATCTGAAGAGGCAGCCGGGCCAGCGCGGCAATGCGCATCGGCCAGGGCTTGCCCCACCACAGCCGGACCATGTTGACGTTGGCCGGGAAGACGCCGACGAACAGCACAGCGGCCGCCAGGGCCGCCGATCGCCGGGTGCGTTGCGGCACCAGCAGCGCTCCGACCGCGATCTCGGCTACGCCCGATGCGTAGGTGTAGGACCGGGCGCTGCCGGGGAGTTCGGCGGGCACGATGGTGTCGAACGGTGTGGGCATCACGAAATGCAGGGTGCCCACGCCGAGCAGCATCGTCGCGACACGGTAAGCGGCTGTCCGGCTGGCATCACGGTGAGCCAAGGAAGTAGTTGTCATGGACGTGAGCATGTCACCTGTCGACGGGTTTCTCGCGCGGCCGTGACGCGGTGGCGCGATTTCCGGCTTTTTCGCCGTCGCGTCACCCAATCCCGGAGGTCAACCCAGGCCATTACTATTGGTAATACAGTATTTGATACTATTCGCCGAATCTGACCGCTGAGCAGCTCGAGGGACGCAACCATGGCTACACCTGTGATCGTCGGAGCCGTCCGGACGGCGATCGGCCGCTCTTTCAAGGGCTCGCTCGTCAACACCCCGCCCGAGGCGCTGATCACCACCGTCCTGCCCGAGGTGGTCCGCCGGTCCGGGATCGAGCCGTCCACCATAGACGATCTCATATTCGCCGAATCGCATTATGGTGGAGGTGATTTGGCGCGATATGCGGCCACCGCCACGGGAATGGTGGATGTTCCCGGGCAGTCGGTGAACCGGCACTGCGCGGGAAGCCTCACTGCCATCGGTGCTGCCGCCGCACAGATCGGCTCCGGGATGGAGCGGGTCCTCATCGCCGGCGGTGTGCAGTCGCTGTCCATGACGCCCCTGACCAACTGGCGGATTCCCGGCCCCGAACTGAAGTTCCAGGAGCAGTGGATGCCCCCGACGCATGTCGAGACCCCGGACGCACCCGGTAAAGACATGTCGATCACGGTGGGCTGGAACACCGCCCAGGCGATCGGCATCACCCGTGAGGAGATGGATGCGTGGGCGGCGCGCTCGCATCAGCGTGCGATCGCGGCCATGGACGCGGGCAAGTTCGCCGAGGAGATCATCCCGCTGAAGATCACCCGGCCCGACGGTTCGATCACCGAGTTCTGCGTCGACGAGCACCCCCGGCGCGACACCACCGCCGAAAAGCTCGCCGGGCTCAAAGTGCTGCACCCCGAGATCGAGGGCTTCTCGATCACCGCGGGCAACAGCAGCGGCAGCAACGACGCCGCCGCGGCGGTCGCGCTCGTCGACCGCGAGCACGCCGACGCCGAGAATCTCCACGTGATGGGCACGGTCAGGGCGTGGGCCGCGGTGGGTGTGCCGCCCCGAGACACCGGCCTGGGTGCCGTCAAGGTCATCGGAAAGGTGTTGCAGCGGGCCGGTTTATCGGTCGCAGACGTCGCGCTGTGGGAGATCAACGAGGCCTTCGCCTCGGTGCCGATCGCGGCGTGCCGGCAATACGGCATCGACGAGGAGAGGGTGAACTTCTCGGGCAGCGGGTGCAGCCTCGGCCATCCCATCGCCGCCTCCGGTGCCCGTATGGTCACCACGCTGATCTATGAGCTGATCCGCCGCGGCGGCGGCATCGGCGTCGCGGCGATGTGCGCCGGCGGCGGGCAGGGCGGTGCTGTCGTGGTCGAGGTCTAGCCGAGGTCCAGCTGCGATCGCGAGGGCGGTCAAGCCGGGCCAAGCGGGTCGACGCCCTCGAGGTCTGGCCGCGCTCAATTGCAGAATGCGTTTCTCCTCCGCACCCGTGGGCAGCACCCAACCATGTCGCGGATCTGAAACCCACCACGTTAACCCGCAGTTCTATCGAAATGCTCTGCGCCGAAACGGTATTGACAAGGATGGTCCTCAACGTCGACACCGCCGTGCGCACGGCGACCACACCACGGTGCCGCGTTCCTGCCGAGAGCGACTGACGCCCGCGCGCGACCGGGCGCGCGGCGCCGTCGGCGGCATCATGATGCGTGGCGTGGTGCGCCAGCTCAACACCCGGTGACGCGCACTCAGCAAATGGCCTGCTGCCAGGACAGGACGCGTTCGGCCAGTTCCGGTCCGCGGTCCTCCTGAATGAAGTGACTGGCGTTGATGCGGGCGTGCGGCTGACCCGCCGCGCCGGGAATGTGGTTGATCAGGGGACGGTCGGCACGCCCGAGGATGGGGTCGCGGGTGCCGAAGATGGCAAGGAACGGCTTTTCCCAGTGGCCCAGGGCGTCCCAGGCGGCCCGGTTGGCGGGGATGGCAGGGTCGTCGGGCGAGGTCGGCACCAGCTGCGGGAAGGCCCGGGCCCCGCCTTGGTATGCCTTGTCCGGGAAGGGGGCGTCATATCCGGCCCGCACCTTGGCGGAAACCCGTCGGACGGTGCCCGCGGCGACCAGGCGGCCGGCGGGCAGCACGGGGGAGTAGCGCGCGAAGGCCCGCCATGCGTTGAACGCGGGAGGGGTGCTCTGCCGGGCCGTGGGCAGAAATCCGTTCGCCACCACCAGCCTCGCGATCCGGTCGCTCTGCTCGGCGGCGATACGCAGGCCGATCAGCGATCCCCAGTCCTGGACGAACAGCGTGACGTCTGTGAGGTTGAGTTGCTCGAACCACGAGGTCACCCACTCGACGTGGCGCAGGTAGGTGTAGTCCTCGACCCGGCTGGGCTTGTCGGAGCGGCCGAAACCGATCAGGTCGGGAGCGAGCACCCTGTTTCCCGCGTCGGCCAGCGGCGGGATCATCGTCCGATACAGGTAGCTCCAGGTCGGCTCGCCGTGCAGCAGCACGATCGGGGGGCCGTCGACGGGACCTTCGTCGAGGTAGTGCATCCGCAACGGTCTGGTGCCGCGCGCCGTCACATCGAGGTAGTTCGCTACGAACGGATAGCCCTCCAGGTTTTCGAAACGGGCGTCTGGGGTTCGCAGCACATGCATATTCAGTACCTCCGGTGGGCGGACACCACTGCAAGCCTCTCTCCGCGTCGCGAATTCGTCCAGTAGAAGTTTTCGGCACTCCTGTTACCCCACGCCGAAGAGGTTGTGGCGAGGCCGCCGGCACGCGACACCGTCCGGCAGCGTACCGCTCATGTCCGGCGTCTGTGTAGAGGAGACCGACGCCGCCGGCCGCGCGGCGCCGGCCAGGACGCAGGTCCGGGTGAGCGCGCCTGCTCGTCGTCACCGGTTAGACGGAGGTCTTGTCGATCAGAACCGCCCCGTCGGACTGGTCGCCGAGCGTCTGCAGCGGAATCTCCACGCCCTGCGCGGTCAGGCGAACGACCTGAGCCAGCTGTCCGGGGGCGTCGCACTGCAGATAGTGATCGGCGGTGGGAACAACCCAGTAGCGGTTGCGGCCCGGCTTGTTCTTCAGGTAGGTATGCCAGACATGGTTGGGCACGCGCAGGGGCGCGATGCTGTCGTGCAGGCCCCAGACCAGCGTGGCGTTGACGCGACTGGTGGAAAGCGCTTCGAGCCAACTGGTTTCGTCGGCGGCGCGCTCGTGCAGATACTTGATGGTGTCGGGCAGCACCCGAATCCCGTCGTTGTGAGCGAAACACTTTGCCAATGCGGCGATCTCGGGGTCTTCCAGTGTGCGCCGGGGCATGAAGGCGCCCGCCCCCATGCCCGTCGCCAGCATCTCCGGGGTGACCGCGGCCGCGGTGTCGCGCGCGGTCGCCGGGTCGAGCAACGCGGTCTGGAACGAGGTGAGGTTGGACAGCGGGAGGTAGATGTTGGCGTTGGTGAGGAACAGGTCGGCGGGAACCGCCGGCGGGTCCTGTTCTGCCAGCATGCCGAGCGCGATCATGGCGACGCTGCTGCCGCGGTCGTGGCCGAGCATGCGGTACTCGGTCAGCTGCCAGACCCGGGTGATCGTGTCGACGAGCAGGCGTGCGTCGTCGTACAACGAGTACACGTAGGGTTCGGGTGGCTTGTCGGACAGCCCGTAGCCCGGGAAGTCCAGGACGTGGATGTCGAACTCCGAGCTCAGCTCGCCCGACAAGGTGTAGTAATCGATGCTCGACGTCGGGAAGCCGTGCACGAGCACCAACGCGGGTGCGCCGGGGGTTCCGCACCGGCGGCTGAACACCGTCACCTCGGTCCCGTTGTTGGCCGCCGTGGTCGACCGCCAACGAAGCTGCGTGCTGTCCTTCTGCCACTCCGCGAAGATGTCCAAGGTGTCAGCATCGCAGAGGCGATGGTGGTTGGACAACTGCCCGTGCCCCATGCCGCGCCTCTTGCCTCCTCCGACGCCGGCGTAGCCGGCACAGCATCGCCGCGCTGACATCGATGGCGATCGTGGCGTTGCCGTCACGCCGGTCTGCCAAGGCGTCTTCCTTCCGGTCCCTACGGCACGGACTCCAGCCATGCGTGGAGGCGTTCGGCCACGACGGCCCAGTTCGGCTCGAGCATCATGTCGTGGCCCATGTCGGGAAAGATCTCCGCCCGGGTCTGGTAGGCGGCCGCGGTCGCACGCACTTCCGGCTGGGTGAAACACACGTCGTTCGCCGCGCCCAGCACCAGCACCGGGGTCGAGACGAGTTGGGGCCGGGGCAGGTTCAGCCACAGCATGTCCAGGATGTGCTTTCCGACGTATTCCTCGTCAAGGCAGGCGGTGTGGCGCGCTACGTCGGCCTCGGCCGTCCACGCCGAGAAGAAGGTTTCGCGGGCCAGGCCCGGCGTCCCGCCGACGCTGCGCAACGACTTGGTGACAGCCAGGTTGCCCGCGGTGAGCCAGGGATGGCGCCGGAACCTGCGCAGCAGGAAACCGGCGATCCCGCGCGGCGGTACCGAGGCGAGCAGCGCGGCAGCCGGCGCCGCATGCGACTCCAGATACTTCTGCACGACGAACCCGCCCATCGAGTGCCCTACGACGACCGGTCGCCGGGGCAGCGTCCTGGCCACCGAGTCGACGTCGTCGACGAAGTCGGCGATCGAACACAGCTGCATGGGTTTGGGCGCGTGGCTTTTTCCGTGGCCGCGCAGGCTCACGGCCAGCGACCGGTAACCCCGATCGGCGAAGAAGTCCAGGAAATGCTCGTCCCAGCACCAGGCGCCATGCCAGGCGCCGTGGACGAACAGCACCGGCGGAAGCCGCGATTCGCGGCGGGGCCCCTTGTCGATCACCTCGAGCATCAGCCTGATCCTATTGGCCGGTGCACTATTCCGGACCGCGGCTCACGGCGCGGGCCGGATCCGAACTCCACTCCGACCACGACCCCGGATACAGCGCCGCCCGGCGGCCCGTCGCGGCGAGCGCCGCGATCGTGATGGTGGCGGTGACGCCCGAGCCGCAATAGACGCCCACCTCGCCGTCGACACTCCGGTCGGACAACAGCCGGCGCAGAGCCTCATCGCCGAGGAACGTGCCGTCGGCCGCCAGGACGTCGCCGCTGGGCAGGTTCTTTGCGCCCGGGATGTGCCCGGCGATCGGGTCGAGCGGTTCGACGTCGCCGCGGAAGCGCTCCGGCGCCCGCGCATCCAGCAACGTCACGCGCCCCGAGCCCGACCGCTCGGCGGTCAACGTGGGCCGGCGACCGGAATACAAATTATTGTGCGGCACAGTCACATTCCCCACGCGCGGGGTGGCGTGGCCGGTTTCGAGGCGGTGTCTGGCCGACCGCCAGCCGCCGAGCCCGCCGTCGAGGATGCGCACGTCGGCGAGCCCGGCCGCCGTCAGCACCCACCACGCCCGCGCGGAGCCCGCTCGATTCCAGTCGTCGTACACCACGACCACGTCGTCGTGCCGGACGCCCCACCGGCGCGCGGCCGCCTCCAGGTCGCGGCCCGACGGCAGCGGGTGACGAGTTCGGTGACGGTGATCAGCACCCGGTCGCGCGCCTGCACGCGGTCACCTCCTCGTCGCCTCGGAGGAAGCCTAGCCGCGCGCTGAGCCGAGCGGCGGTCTCGCAAACCGACCACTGGTCGGTTACCAGCCCGAGGACCGCCCGCGTGCCCCGGGTCGTGAAGCATCCCGACGTCCGCAGGGCCGAACTGCTCGACCTGGCGGCGGGGCTGTTTTTGCGGCGCGGCTATGACAACGTCAGCCTCGACGATCTGATCGCCGCCGCCGGCATCTCCAAAGGGGCTTTCTACCAATGGTTTCCGTCGAAGGAGGCGTTGATCGCGGCGCTGGCCGAACGTGGCGCGCGCTCGGCTTTCGACGCGGTCGAAAAGGTCGTCGCCGAATGCGAGGGTGACGCGATGGCCCGGCTCAACGCCGCGCTGCGGGCCGGTTTCGACGTCAAGATGCGCATGGCCGCACCGGAGCAGCTGGCCGCGATGGCGTCGTTGCTGCGCCCGGACAACGCCCATCTTTGCGGGCGCGTGCTGGCCGCCGAGGAAGCGCTGTTCCTGCCCCTGTTGACGCGGCTGGTCGCCGAGGGGGTCGGCGAGGGGGTGGCCGCGGACCGCATCCTGGGCCTGCCCGACGGAAGCATCGCCACACTCTCGCGCGCCCAGGTCGAGGCGATGGTCGCGGCGCCGCCCCGACATTGCTGACCGCACCCTAAAGTTGGCGGATGCCGTCCGCACGCCCCTCCGACACCGGCGGTCGGCGTCCCGCAGGCGAACTCGGGGTGGCGGCGCTGGTGTCGATCGGCATCGGCGGCATGGTCGGTGGCGGCATCTTCTCGGTGCTCGGCCTGACGATGCAGATCGCCGACGCGGGCGCCTACCTGTCGTTCGTCGCCGGTGGGGTGATCGCGGCGCTGACCGGGCGCTCGTATGCGCTGCTGTCGGTGCGCATCCGCAGTCGCGGCGGCACCGCGTTCTTCCTGGACAAATGCTTCGGCACCACGATCGCCGGGCCGCTCAACGTGCTGTTGTGGCTGAGCTACTTCGTGATGCTCGGGCTGTATGCGGTCGCCTTCGGCAGCTACGCGGCCGCGCTGCTGGGCGTCGATCCGGCCGGCCCCTGGCGCCGCGTGCTGGCCAGCGGGGTCGTGCTGGCCTTCGCGGCACTGAACCTGGCCGGTGCCCGCATCGTCGGGCGCACCGAAGCTTTCCTGGTCTACGGCAAGCTGGCGATCCTGCTGCTGTTCTGCGTCGCGGGGCTGGCTTTCGTGCACGGCGAACGGGTTTCGCCCGCCCACTATCCGTCGCCGGGTGTGATCGTCTACGCCGGTGCGCTGATCTTCCTCGGGTATGAAGGTTTCGAGCTGATCGCCAACGCCGCCGAGGACGCGAAGGATCCGCGGCGCAGCCTGCCGCTGGCGTACGGGATCTCGATCGGCGTGGTGATCGCCCTTTACGTCCTGGTCGCCTTCGTCGCCGTCGGCAACCTGAACCTCGCGCAGATCGACCGCGACCGTGACTACGCGCTGCCCGTCGCGGCGCGTCCGTTCCTGGGCTCGGCGGGTTTCAACCTGATCGGCATCGCGGCGGTGGTCTCCACCGCGAGCGCGATCAACGCGACCCTCTACGGCACGGGGAAATTCACGTATCTGATGGCGCGTGACGGCGAGCTGCCGGCCGCGCTGACCCGGTCCGTCTGGGATCGCCCGGCCGGGGGCCTGCTCGCGACGACCGTCGGCACCCTCGTCGTGGTCAACGCCGTGGACATCGAGGGCATCAGCCTGATGGGCTCGGCCGGGTTCCTGCTCATCTTCGCCGCGGTCAACCTCGCGGTGCTGCGCTTCCGCGTCGCCCGCTCGACCAAGGCGGTCGCGGTCGGTGGCGCCGCAGCCTGTTTGGGTGCGTTCGCCGCGATGACGGCCTACGCGGCCACCACGATGCCCCAACAGCTCTGGATCCTTGGCGGTTTCCTGCTGGGTGCGCTGGTCGTCGAGGGCGCGGTGCGACTGCGGGGACGGCGGGTCAGCCATCCGCCCGCGCTATTCCCGCAGGAGTGACCGCGCTGTCGAGTGAGGTCTTTTCTGTGGCGATTGGGCCGAACGGCCCTAGCGAGGCGCGCGTGGGGCGGAGACACTGGGCTCATGGAGTCGGCTGTTCGCCGACGACGTCGTTGCTCACACGAGTTGGGAGGACATGATGAAGATCAGCTCGTTGATTGTGACAGTGACAACCGCGGTCTTGGCGATGGCCGGGATCGCGGCCGCACCAGCCGCCTCGGCGGCTTACCCGATTGTCGGCAAACTGGGCAGCGAGCTGACGATGACCGACACCGTCGGCCAGGTCACGCTGGCCTACAAGGTCAGCGGTCTGCAGCCCAGCAGCGACGCGACGCCGGGATACACCCCGGCCGGCAAGCTGTGGGAGGCCACGGTCACCGTCCGCGCGATCCAGGGCAGCGTCACCCCGGCCATTTCGCAGTTCAACGCCGTCGCCCCCAACGAGGCCGCCTATCGGGTGCTGTGGTTCGTCGCGAGCCCCACCAACATCAGCGGGGCCACGATTCCCGAAGGTGCAGAATCGACCGGCAAGATCCACTTCGACGTCACGGGACCCTCGCCGAACACCGTCACGATGAACAACGGGATGGAAGACCTCCTCATCTGGGGCCCGTAGGCGCGAACTCAGAGGGCTTTCACCGAACGTGAAACCACAGCGAGATTTCGGCCGAAAACGCGCCGTGGTTTCACGTTCGGTGAACCGCAGGCAGTGTGCAGCCAGGTCGGGTCGGACAGCTAGGCGGTGCGCTCCGAATCGCCGCCTCGGCCGCCGCCGCTGGTGTCCAACGAGGCCAGCATGCCGGCCGCGGCCCGCTGCCAGGTGAAGACTTCCGCGCGGCGCCGCGCGGAGGACCGACGGTGGAATTCGGGCCGACGGACGACGGCGCCGACCGCGTGGGCGATGGCGCGAGGGTCGTTGTCGGCCAGGGCGCCGCTGTCGGGGGTGACGATCTCGGTCAGCGCAGACGTGCGCGACACCACGGCCGGCGTACCGCACGCCAGCGATTCCAGCGCAGCCAGTCCGAAGGTCTCGTGCGGCCCGGGCGCGAGCATCACGTCAGCCGACGCCAGCAGCCCCGCCACGGTGTGCCGATCGTCGATGAACCCGGTGAAGTCGATCGGCAGCCGGGCGGCCTGCCGCTCGAGCCGGGCCCGTAGCGGCCCCTCGCCGACGACCAGCAGCCGGGCATCGACGCCGGCATGGTGCAAGCTGCCGAGCGCGTCGATGCTGCGGTCGACCCGCTTCTCCACCGACAATCGGCCGCAGTGGACCAGCAGGATCTGCTGCGGCGCGGCCCAGCGCCGGCGCACCAGGTACGAGTGGCGGCGCGGATGGAACGTCTGCAGGTCCACGCCCAGCGGGACGGTGACGGTGTTCGACGCGCCGATACGGTCGAACTCCTCGCGCGCGAAGTCCGTCGTGCACACCACGGTGTCGTAGTCGGCCGCGGTGCGCCGGTTGGCGAAGTCCGCAAACTTCTGGGCGGGGCGGCGCGGGAGTATCTGTCCCACAAGGCGATCCAGGCGTTCGTGGGAGATCATCACCGTTCTGGCGCCGTGGGCGCGGCCCCACCGGCCAAGCGACCGCAGCGTCAGCCGGTCGGACACCTCCAGCGCGTCGGGTTCCAGGGCCCCCAGCAAGGCTTTGACGGGGCCCGGCAACACCGCTCGATAACCGCCGGTCAGCGGAATCAACCTGGCGGGTAAAGTGATTCGGACCACTCCCGTCGGCAGCAGGTTCCGTTCGGCGGACGGACCGGGAACGATCAGGAAGACCTCGTGCCCGCTGGCGCAATACTCCGCGCCCAGTCGGTCCACCGCGGTGCGCAGGCCACCGGACCGAGGGCCGTAGAAGTTGGCAACCTGGACGACACGCATACCGTGAGGACACGCGGTGCGCGTGTGCAGTCCACGATGCCCAACCGACGATGGCCTGAACAGTCCGTGAATTCCGTGCCCGGTGCCCCGTGGGTCACAGTTCGGGTGGCCGATCGGCCCGCCGGGCTTCAGCCTGGTCGATCAGTCCCCGTCGGTGGGGTCGAGGAGTTGCACTTCCTCCAAATCCATCTCCTCCTGCAGCTCGCGCAGCACGATGTCGTCGATGAGGTTCTGGTTGCGCAGCGCGGTGATCTCGCGGCGCTTGTGTTCGAGCACCCCGAGGCGCACCCGCCGAACCAGATCGTTGCGTTCGACCAGCTCGATGGACCCCGAGCTGTCGCCTGCGGTGATGAGCGCCGCGTGTTCCTCGTATTCCTTGCGGATCCGGCCCAGCAGCTGCTCGTCGACGCCGAGTTCGCCGGCCACCAGTGGCAACGTCGTCAACGCGGCTCTGGTGCCGCGGCTGCGGGCCAACTGCAACTCCTTCGCGAGGGAGAGGTCCTCGGGCAACCGGGCCCAGCGGACCACGGCGGGCAGCGTGCTGCCCTGCACGATGACGGTGACCAGGATCACGACGATCACCACGAAGACCAGCATGTTGCGGTCCGGGAACGGCGCGCCGCTCAGGGTGGTCATCGGCACGGCCAGGGCCGCGGCCAGTGACACCGCGCCGCGGAATCCCGCCCAGGCGGTGACGAAGCGCATCCGCCAGCCGATGCGGCGGGCGCGTTGCATCTCGCGACGATCGAGCAGGCGGAAGACCGCAGCGGTGATCTCGCCCCAGAAGATCCGGGACCCGACCACGACGCCGGTGATCGCCAAAGCGATACAAGCGGCGTGCCGGATCCCGCCCTCGACCCCGGCGATGCCGCGCAGTGCGCCCGGGATCTGGACTCCGACGAACACCCACAGCGAGCCGTTGATCAGGAAGGTCGCGATGTCCCAGAACGCATACGACTGCAACCGCGACCGCGCCCGGATCACCACCGGCCCGTAGTAGGTGAGCATCAAGGCGGACACGCCCACCGCGACCACACCGCTGCAGTTCAGCGAATCGGCCAGCAGGAACGCCGCGAAAGGCGTCAGTAGGCTCAAAGCGCCTTCCTCGAGTGGTGCGTCGAGGCGGCGCCGCACCACGATCACCAATCCGCCGACCACGAGTCCGGAGACGATGCCGCCGACGTAGGAGCCGACGAACCGGACGACCAGGTCCAGAGGGCCGACCGCGGCGCCGCCGATCGCGACATGCACGGTCAGCGCGAACAGCACGAGCGCGGTGCCGTCGTTGACGATGCTCTCGGCGCGCAGCACGGTCAGCGAGCGGCGCGGCAGCCGCTTTCCCAGGCCGGCCACAGCGGCGGCGTCGGTGGGGGACAGCACAGCCCCGAGGACCGCGGCCGCGTGGGACTCCATGCCCAGCGCCCGCGCTGTCCACGACACAGCGACCGCGGTGGCGATGACCAGCGCGACGCTGAGGAACACGATCATGCGCGCGTTCTTGCGGATCTCGCGGAAGCTGGTGTTCAAGGCCTCCCAGTACAGGATCGCCGGCAGGAACAACAGCAGCACGATCTCACCGTCGATCCGCACGTCGCCGAATCGGGGGATCAGGCCCAGCAAACCCCCGAGCAGGATCAGCAGCACCGGCGGGCCGACGCGGTAGCGATGGCCCAGGACCGTGCCCACGATGACCGCGGACACCAGCGCAACGATCACGACGAGCCCGAACACCCGGCCCATCCTGCCGGACATGCGAGCCTCGCGGCGCGCACCCGTCTGCATTCGGACACCGGGCGGCAATATTAGGCTGCAAGGGCCATGGGGGTACAACTGCTGCTGACGAAGATCAGGTTGATGGTGACGGTCATCGCGCTCGTCTCATCGGCATCGTTGGGCTGCTCGTTCCAGTCCAGGAACCCTTCGTCGAACAAAATCCTGCAGGTCTCGATGAACGACGTGCTGCACAAGGACAACATCACCCAGAACGTCACGCTCGATGTCGGCAACACCCTCACGGTGAAGCTGGGCTCGAACTACTCGACGCCCTACCGATGGCAGGCGGACGCGCGAATCGGCGATTCCTCGATCATCCGGCAATCTGGCCACCGGTATGTGCAACCGACCACCGAGCGGATGGGAGCGCCGGGCACCGAGGTGTGGACGTTCGACGCGCTGAAACGCGGAACCACGACGGTCACCACGTACTACTCCAGCTTCGTGGGTAAGGACAGCAAACCGGCGTGCACCTACACCGCGATCGTGACCGTGCAGTGAGACCGGCGCGGTGCCCCGAGCGATCCTTACGCGGCAGAAACCTGGCGCCGCTTGGCGTAGACCTCGGCCAGGAACTGCTCGACGGCGACCGCCGCGTGCGCCGCGCGCGCCGAGCCGAAGATGTCGAAGGCGTGCTGGGTGTAGGGCAGTTCGGCGTACACCACGGGCTGTTGGCTGACCGGCCGCAGGGCGCCGACGAAGGCACGCGCCTGCTCGACGGGAACCAGCGAGTCGTTGCGGCCGTGCAGGACGAAGAAGGGGGGCGCGTCGGCGGACACGTGGTCGACCGGTGACGCCGTGCGGTAGATCCCCAGGTTCGTCGAGGGTCGTTGCTTCATCACCGACTTCACGAGAAGCCCCGGCATCATGGGGTGCATCGCGTCGTTGAAACGGGTGAAGTCGTAGACGCCGTAGAACGGCACCGCGGCCTGCACCCCGGTGTCGGCGTCTTCGAACCCCGGCTGGAACTGCGGGTCGTTGGGTGTCAGTGCCGCCAGCGCGCAGAGGTGCCCCCCGGCCGAGCCGCCGGTGATGGCCACGAAGTCGGGGTCGCCGCCGTATGCGGCGATGTGCGCCTTGACCCAGGCCAGGGCGCGCTTGACGTCGACGATGTGGGCGGGCCAGGTGTTGCGTGGGCTGTGCCGGTAGTTGATCGCCACGCAGATCCAGCCCAGCTCGGCCAGGTGGCTCATCAACGGGTGGGCTTGTCCGCGTTTGTTTCCCAGCGTCCACGCCCCGCCGGGAATCTGGAACAGCACCGGCGCATTGCCGGCCGGGTCGAGGTCCGGGCGCCGCCAGATGTCGAGGCGGTTGGCGCTGCCGTATTCGCCGTAGCTGATGTCGGAGTCGTGGGCATAGTCGCGGTAGATGCGCATCATGCGCAGCACTCCGGGCGCCTTGGCGGTGCCGCTGCCGGCCGGCCGGCGCCACAGGTCCGCCGACTCGGTGAGACGGGCCGGTCCCAGCCCGCTGTCCAGCGCCGCGGCCAGCGGAACATTCGCCCGGTGGCCGGCGCGGCTGAAGTTGACCAGGCCCAGCGCCGAGATTCCCGCCACCAGCCAGGCGGCCGCGCGCACCGGCCGGTCGAGGCGGCGGGCGGTGGCCGCGAGCCCGCCGAGCTGACTGACCAGCGTCTGCAGCGGCAGCTCGGTGACCACCATGCCGAAGATGAACGAGAACAGCGACAGGTAGCCGCGGCGAGCCAGTGGCCGGTAGGCGTTGAGAGTGGAAACCGCGGTCACTGCCGTCACCACCAACGACCCGATTTGCCTGAGGGCATGGACGACTCGAGCTTCCGGCATGTCGTCACCCTACGAGGCGGCACGCACCCGGCTGCCACCCAGCCCGGCAGTCCGGCGGCGTGGCACGTGCATGCGCCGGGCTCGCACCGGCACTGCGGCCCCGCGGAATTTCGTCATGCCAGCACGTTCTTGGGCATCACGGTGGGTTTGACGCCGTAGCGCGGACCGCTGAAGCCCAGCGACTTCCCGCCCGCGGTCATCGTCGGCATCCCGGCCGGCACCGCTGTCACCTCGTCGTCGGGCGCGACGGCCCAGCCCGAACCATCCAGCGCCGCGGCCGGCTCCGCGGGCGGGGCGGCCGCCGACCAACTGGCCGGCACCGACAACTGGCCCACGGTGGACGCCTGGGCGACCCCTGCCAGCACCGGGGTTCCGGTCACTGCGCCCGCGGCGGCCGGCTCCGTCGCGTCCACCAGCGCGGTTCCGCCCACACCGCCTGCCAGAGCCCCGGCGCCCGCCGAACCGGCGGCGGCCCCCGAGGCCGCGTTGACGGTGTGTCCCAGCAACACCGAGATCGGTATGGTTTCCATGGTGAACCACGCTGAGGTGTCGACGGCGCCGTCGATGGCGTTCGCCACGAACGGGATACTCAGGAAGCTGTCGAGTGAGCCGGCCTGGGCGGGCGCCGCCAGAGCGGCCACCGCGTGGGGCGCGGCCGAGATCAACTGCGTCAGGCCGGCCTGCATGGGAGTCGACGCGGCTGCCTGGGTGACCGCGGCGGCCTGACCGGCCAGCCCGGCCGGGTTGGCGATCGGTGTGGGTGAGGTCAGCGGGTTGAGTACACCGGCGCGCGCCGAGGACGCGGCGTAGCCGTACATGGCGGCGGCGTCCTGGGCCCACATCTCGCCGTAGTGGGCTTCGGTCGCCATGATGGCCGCCGTGTTGAGGCCCAGGACGTTGGTCGCCACCAGTGCCGCCAGTTGGGCCCTGTTCGCCGCGATCTCCGGCGGAGGAACGATCATCGCGAACGCGGTCTCGAAGGCAGCCGCCGACGCCGCGGCCTGCGTGGCCGCGTGCTCGGCGTGCGCGGCGGTCGTGTTGAGCCACCCAAGGTAGGGCTCGACGGCGGCGGTCGCCGATGCCGATGCCGGACCCGTCCACTGCTCGCCGGTGAGCTCTGCCATCACCGACTCGTAGCCGGCTGCGGCGGTGCTCAACTCTGCGGCCAGGCTGTTCCACGCCGACGCGGCCGCCATCATCGGCGCGGCGCCCGCACCGGCGTACATGCGTGCGGAGTTGACTTCGGGGGGCACTGCGCCAAAATCCATCATGACAGGCTCCTAGTCGCTCGATTCCAGGTGTGATGCGGTGGTTGTCAGACGCCCGCGGGGCGCCCCATCACGGTGGGCTTGACACCGTAGCGCGGGGCGCCGAGTCCGCCGCCCCTGCCGGCCGCGGCGGCCGACGGCACTCCGGCGGGCACGGTGGTCACCGAGGTGCCGTGGGTGGGCGGGGGAGTCCAACCGGCCAACGTCGCGGCGCCCGGGCTGAGCGCCGGCGTTGCGGGGCCTGCGGCCCAGGAGGGCGGCACCGAGAGACGGCCGACCGAGGCCGCCTGCCCCAGACCCGCGGCGATCGGAACCCCACCAGAACCCGTCGGGTACGGGTGGGACGATCCGGCCAACCCGACCTGCGCGCCGGGAGCGGTTCCCAGACCGCTTTCCTCTGACGTCAGCAGCCCACCACCGGCCAGCCCGAGCAGGTCCGATGCGGCGGAGGAATAGTTTCCGGCACCGACGTTGATGATGTTGGCCAGACCGCCGGACAGCCCCGATGGTATGAGCCCGGCGCTGGTCGTATTGGTGGTACCCGTCAGCGCCGACAGCGGTGAGGAGGCCGCGATCGAGTTGGCCGACTCGGTCATCGCATACGACCCGGCGCTGGTCCCCAACGTCTTCACGAACAGCTCGTGGATCGCCGCGGCCTGGGCGCTGACGGACTGGTACAGGTTGCCGTAGGCCGCGAAAACCGCCGCCTGCAGAGCCGAGACCTCGTCGGCGCCTGCGGGCGCAACGCCAGTGGTCGGGAGCGCGGCGGCCGTGCTTTGATCGGACAGCGCAGCACCGAGGGTCTGGAGTTTGCCCGCTGCATAGGTCAGCGCTTCGGGGTAGGTGGTCACGAAGGACATCGATGTCTCCTTTTGGCTCTCGCCAGAATTGGGTGCATGTCGTGACTTGAGCGACGGCCGGCTGCCGCCAGGTTCATTTGTAGTCGTCGTGACGTGCGCAGACAGCGAATCGACACACCGCCGGAAGGCAAAGGACGGATGATCGAGGAGATCGCCCTCAAGCTAGCCGGCTCCGCCGAACGTGAACTCAGGGCGAGAAATCGACCAAAATCTCGTCGTGAGAACACGTTCGGCGCAAGGCCGCCGCGCCGTCCTCGCGGTGGCGGTACTCAGAAGGCGGCGTTGAGCGCGAGAAGACCGAGCGAGCCTAAGATTGCCGCCGACGGCAGGGTGATGACCCACGCCAGGGCGATCGGCTTCATCAGGCCCCAGTTGGTGGACCGATTCACCATGCCGACGCCGAGGACGGCGCCGATGAGAATGTGAGTGCTGGAAACCGGCAGACCCAGAACGGTCGCGCCCATGACGACACCGGCCGCGGACAGTTCGGCGGTGAATCCCGATGCCGGGTGCATCTCGGTGAGGTTGTGTCCCACGGTGGTGATCACCCGACGGCCGATGAACCACAGCCCCGCGATCACGGCGACGCCGAACGTCGGCATGGCCGCAGCGGGTACCGCCGCGCTGCCTTCGATGCTGTTGGTGCGCAGGACATCCAGAACCGCCGCGAACGGACCGATGGCGTTGGCGATGTCATTGCCTCCGACGTTGAAGGCCATGAACATCCCGACGACGGTGGCCAGCACCAGGATGATCTCGTTCCCGGTGGAGCCGACGTAATCGAACGCCCACCCCGAGAACAGCAGGAATGCGCCCGCCGGCAGCATGCCGAACCACAGGTGCCAGTTTCGGTCCGGTCCGAGAAATCCGGTGGATTGTGGCGTCGTCGACCGTGAGAGGCAGCAGCCTAGGCGACGGCGGCCAGCCAGAGGTGAACGTGCGATGAACAGCTGCGCCGAAATGCAAGAAGCCGGCCTCTGACGACGCTGTCAGAGGCCGGCGTGGTACTGGTCCTAAGTCGCTTCGGCGCGGCTTTCCAGATTCTTGACCGGCGCGGGGTCGTTTTCGGTCAATCCGACCTTTGCCGCGCCACCGGGTGAGCCCAGCTCGGCGAAGAAGTCGGCGTTGATCTGGGCGTACTCGCTGTACTCGCCGGGCAGGTCATCCTCGTAATAGATGGACTCGACCGGGCAGACCGGTTCGCAGGCACCGCAGTCGACGCACTCGTCGGGGTGGATGTAGAGCATCCGGGCGCCCTCGTAGATGCAGTCGACGGGGCACTCCTCGATGCATGCCTTGTCTTTGATGTCGACACAGGGTTCCGCGATCACGTATGTCACAGTGGTTTTCCTTCCTTGATTGCGCTCGGCGATCAGCCGTGTGCGATTCGCAGCAGCTCGGACAGGTTGGCCAGCTTCGCGCGGGGGCGGCCATGGGCCTCGCCGGCCTCGCGCTCGCAGCGGTCGATGCGCTGCCAGTGCTCGGCGGTGACCAGCTGAGGCTGACGCGAGGCCAGCCACTCGGCGAGCTCGCCGGTGTAGTCCCCGCTGTGCTCGGCCTGCCCGGATTCCCGCGCCGCGTGCAGATCGGCGAGCAGGGTGTCGACGGTCTCCTGAGAGCACTTCTTGTTGGTGCCGATCACGCCGGACGGTCCGCGTTTGATCCAGCCGGCCACGTACTCGTTGCGGCTGCCCTCGATGCGGCCGTTGACGTGGGGGATCGTGGCGGACCTGTCGTCGAAAGCCAGGCCCGGGACGGCCACCCCTCGGTAGCCGACCGAGCGCACCACGAGTTGCGTGGGCAGCTCCTCGCGTGCCCCGGTGTCCTTGGCCACCATCCGGCCGTTGGCGTCGGTGACCAGCTCGTTGCGGCCCAGCACGATGCTTTCGACTTTGTCGGTTCCCTTGATCTCGATCGGAGAGGTGAAGAACCGCAACACGATTCGCCGGTTGTCGGGATTGGCGGTGCGGCCGGCGTACTCACGGAGGATTTTGATGTTGTTCTTGGTGATCTTGCCCGCCGCGGCGGCGTCCTCGTCGCTGATGTTCTCCAGGTCGGCGGGGTCGACCACCACGTCGACGCCCTCGAGCTCGCCCAGTTCGCGCAGCTCCACCGTCGTGAACGCGGCCTCCAGGGGGCCGCGGCGACCTACCAGCATCACCTCGTTGACGCCGCGGGTCCGCAACGACTCCAGGGCGTGGTCGGCGATGTCGGTGACCGCGAGCACGTCGGGCTCAGTCACCAGCATGCGGGCGACGTCGACGGCCACGTTGCCGTTGCCCACCACAACCGCACGGGCTCCCGACAGGTTGGGGGCCATCGCCTCGAAGTACGGGTGCGCGTTGTACCAGCCGACGAAGTCCGTCGCGGCCACGCTGCCGGGGAGGTCTTCGCCGGGGATCCCCAGCGCGCGGTCCGACTGGGCGCCGACAGCGTAGATCACGGCGTCGTAGCGCTCCGCGAGCTCGCCGGCCTGCACCTGCTCGCCCACCCGTATGTTGCCGAAGAAGCGGAAACGGGGGTCCTCGGCGGTTTTCTCGAACTGCGCGCTGACGGATTTGATCTTGGGGTGGTCGGGGGCGACACCGGACCGTACCAACCCCCAGGGGGTGGGCAGCATTTCCAGCATGTCGATGGCGACGTCGAAGTCTTCGGAGTTGTCTGCGGCCTTCAGCAGCGACGCTGCCGCGAAGAATCCTGACGGCCCGGAACCCACGATCGCGACGTGGTAAGGACGTCCCCGGTCCAGTGTCGGTGTCTGTGCCTCATTGGTTGCACGGGTCATGGTTCTCATGGTCGTCGTCGCGACAGGCCGCGAGTAGAGGTTTCGACGTTGTGGTGTCACAAGCTATCGTTGTGCCAACGATGCCGCTCAGCCCCCGCATGCCCGATCTGGCCTCTTTCGAGGTGTTTTTGGCGATCGCAGAAACGGGCAGCCTGGGCCGCGCCGCGCGCGAGCTCGGATTGACCCAGCAGGCCGTGTCGAGGCGGCTGGCGTCGATGGAGGCCCAGGTCGGGGTCACGCTGGCCGTCCGGACCACCCGGGGCTCACAGCTGACGCCGGCCGGTGTGCTCGTCGCCGAATGGGCGACCCGCCTGCTCGAGGTCGCCGGTGAAGTCGACGCGGGTATGGGCTCGCTGCGCAAGGAGGGCCGCGAGAAGATCCGGGTGGTGGCCAGCCAGACGATCTCGGAGCAGCTGATGCCGCACTGGCTGGTTTCCCTGCAGGCTGCGGCGGCCCGCCGCGGCGATGCGGTACCGCAGGTGATCCTGACCGCCACCAACAGCGAGCACGCGATCGCCTCGGTGCGCGACGGCGGCGCCGACCTCGGCTTCGTCGAGAACCCCGGCCCACCCAAAGGGCTGGGCAGCGCCGTGGTGGGCCACGACGAGCTGGTGATCGTGGTACCGCCGACCCACAAGTGGGCCCGGCGCTCGGGGGCCGTCACCGCCCGGGAACTCGCGGAGACGCCATTGGTCGCACGCGAACCTCACTCGGGTATCCGCGACTCGTTGACCGCGGCGCTGTGTCGCGCGCTGGGCGAGGACATGCAGCAGGTGCCGCCCGTCTTGGAGTTGACCTCGGCCGCGGCCATGCGCGCGGCGGTGCTGGCCGGCGCGGGACCGGCGGCGATGAGCAAGCTCGCGGTCGCCGACGACCTGGCGATCGGGCGGCTGCGCGCCGCCCATATTCCCCAGCTGGACCTGCGGCGCCAATTCCGGGCCATCTGGGTGGGCGGGCGCACCCCGCCGGCGGGAGCGATACGCGACCTACTCAGCCACATCACGTCGGTCGGGCCGAGACAGTGAGGGGGCAGCCGACGTCAGGCCGCGGTTTCCTCGGCCAGCGCCTGTTCGTAGCGGTCCAGCAAGATCTCGGCGACCAGCGGGTGGTCGCCCAGCGGCGCGGCCATCGGGATGCCGTTCTCGCAGGCGTAGGTCGACACGCGGTCGGTGATCAGGCCCGGCGCCAGGAACCACGGCGCCATGACGACCCGGCGAGCCCCTCGGCGCCGCACCTGACGGATCGCCTGGGTGACCGACTGATCGGGCCGGGTCGCGAAGGCGATCGTCGCCTCAGCCCAGCGGGTGCCGTCGGCCAGCATGGCAGGCACCTGCGCGGTGCGGGCGTTGACCGCCGTGTGCGACGAGCCGATCGCGACCACCACCACGCCGAGTTCGTCGTCGTCCGGGGACACCCCCAACTCGCCGAGTCGCTCGTGCAGGACTGACACCAGCCGGGCGTCTTCACCGAGCACGTCGGCTTGGCGCACGCCCAGCGCGCCGGTCTCCGCGATCTGTTTGGGAATGTCCAGCCGCGCGTGGTACGCGCTGGCCAGCAGGAACGGGCTGATCACTGCGGGGTGGTTGTCCGGCAGGCCGGCCAGCACGTCGGCGAAGTTCGGGGCGTTGAGCTCCAGGAACCCCAGCCGCACGTCCAGTCCTCGCCGCATCCTCCTCAGCCGTTCGGCCACGGCGTGCGCATTGGCGGCCGATCGCGGGTCGCGGCTGCCGTGCGCGGTGAGGATCAGCGTGCTCACGAGCTATGCAGCCCGCATTCGATCTTGCCCTGGCCCTGCCAGCGTCCGCTGCGCGGGTCGGCGCCCTCGACCGGCTTGGCGGTGCAGGGGGCGCAGCCGATCGACGGGTAACCCTCGTCGATGAGCGGGTTGACCAGCACACCGTGCTTGTCGATGTAGTTGTGCATGTCCTCGTCGGTCCAGGCGGCCAGCGGGTTGACCTTCACCAGCCCGAACGCCTCGTCGAAGCTGACGAAAGGGGCGTTGGCGCGGGTCGGGGCCTCCACCCGGCGGATCCCGGTGACCCACGCGGAGTAGCCGCTCAACGCCTTGCGCAGCGGAACGACTTTGCGCAACCGGCAGCACTCGTTGGGGTCGCGGGAGAACAGGTCCTTGCCCAGCAGCTCGTCCTGCTCGGCCACGGTGTGCTCCGGGGTGACGTTGAGGATGTGCACGTCATAGACGGATTCCACCGCGTCGCGGGTGCCGAGCGTCTCGGCGAAGTGGTAGCCCGTGTCCAGGAACAGGATCGGCACACCGGCGCGCACCTGGGCGGCCAGGTGCACCAGCACCGCGTCCTGCATGTTGGAGGCGACGATGTAGCGGCTGGTCGACCAGTCGCGGGGACCCGCGACTGGACCGAAGTGCTCGTCGGTCCAGCGCAACATGTCCTCGGCGCTGGCGCCCTCGAGCTCGGCCGCGCCGCGCTCCGCCAGCTCACGCAACTGCTCCTCGGTGAAGTTGTTCACCACTTCGGTCATTTCACTGTGTCCTTAGGTCGTAACGGCCTGAGTAGTTGTCGGCGTGCTATCGAAGGTCGGCTTCCTCGGCGCGCACGGCCCAGCTGGCGAAGCGCTCGCCGTCCTCACGCTGATCCAGGAACTTGCGGGTCACCCGGTCGATGTAGTCGCCGAGTTCGGCGCTGGTGACCTTGTGTTGGCGCAGTTTGCGCCCGAAGTTGCTCTCCATGCCGAGGCCGCCACCGAGGTGGACCTGGAAGCCCTCGACGGAGGTGCCGTCGCCGTTGTCGATCCACTGGCCCTTGAACCCGATGTCGGCGACCTGGATGCGCGCGCAGGAGTTCGGGCAGCCGTTGATGTGGACGGTGATCGGCACGTCGAGTTTGTCGTTGACGTCGGCCAGGCGCTCTTCCAGCTCGGGCACCAGCGACAGCGCCCGCACGCGGGTCTCGGCGAACGAGAGCTTGCAGAACTCGATGCCGGTGCAGCCCATCGTCCTCTTGCGCCAGTTCGAGGGGTTCGACGGCAGGCCCAGCTTGTCCAGCTCGGCCACCATGTAGTCGACCTTGTCGTCGGGCACGTCGAGGATGATCAGCTTCTGGAAGGGGCTGAACCGGGCCCGGTCAGAGCCGACCTGCTCCATCAGGTCGGCCACCTTCTGCAGGATGGTGCCCGAGACACGCCCGGCGATGGCGGCGACGCCGATCGCGTTGCGGCCGTTTTTGATCTTCTGAACACCGACGTGGTCGATCGGCTGCTTGGCCGGCTCGGGCGCCGGGCCGTCGATCATCTTGCGCTTGAGGTACTCGGTCTCCATGACCTCGCGGAATTTCTCCACGCCCCAGTCCTTGACCAGGAACTTGATCCGGGCCTTGGCGCGCAGTCGCCGGTAGCCGTAGTCGCGGAACACCGCGGTGACGGCCTCCCAGACGTCGGGCACCTCGTCGAGGGGGACCCACACGCCGACGCGCTGGGCCATCATCGGGTTGGTCGACAGGCCACCGCCCACCCACAGGTCCATGCCGGGGCCGTGTTCGGGGTGGTTGACGCCGATGAACGCGACGTCGTGGGTCTCGTGGGAGACGTCCTGCAGGCCCGAGATCGCGGTCTTGAACTTACGCGGCAGGTTGGCGTATTCGGGGTTGCCCAGGAAACGGCGGATGATTTCGTCGATGGCGGGCGACGGGTCGAGCACCTCGTCGAGGGAGTCGCCGGCCAGCGGGCTGCCGTGGATGCCGCGGGGGCAGTCGCCGCAGGCCTCGGTGCTCGACAGGCCGACGGTTTCGAGCCGGCGCCAGATCTCGGGAATGTCCTCGATCTTGAGCCAGTGGTACTGCAGGTTCTCCCGGTCGCCGATGTCGGCGGTCTCGCGGGCGAACTCGGTGGAGATCTGGCCCATCACCCGCAGGGTGTTGGCCGACATCGGCTTGCCGTCGGAGCGCACTCGCATCATGAAGTACTTGGATTCGAGCTTGTCGATGTTCTCGTCGCCGGTCCAGCCGCCGTCGTAGCCCTGCTCACGCTGGGTGTAGAGGCCCAGCCACTTGAAGCGGAACCGCAGATCGGACTTGTCGATGCTGTCGAAGCCCTCTTTGGCGTACTTGTTGATGACCCGGTCGCGCGCGTTCAGCGGGCCGTCGTCGTGTTTGATCTGCTCGGCGTCGTTGAGGGGGTCGCGGCTTCCGAGCGCCCACTGGCCTTCATCTCGAGTCTTGGCGGGACGGGCTGTGGTCATGGCGTCTCCTTCTCGAACGTCGCCGGCGGCGGATTACCGGCCTGAACACCGCGCGCCGCGCAGGTGACTCATTTGGGCTGCACACCCCCGCAGCAGGCGTCTCACTCGTAGGCTAGCTCGACTTCGACAACGATGCCGGTCGGCAAGAGTTGCCCGCAGGCACAACATTGGACCTACGGGTCACGACATTCATGGTGCGCCGGTTGATCGGAGGCCAGTAGAGGTGTCGTCGTTGTGAGCCCACAAGCCGTTGTTGTGTGTGCGGCTTCACGTTGACGGTACTTCTCTTGTGTGTGAGGTTGATCCCAGGATACGGAAAATATTGTAGGACAGTCTGTTTCGATAACGACGAACGTCCTCTGGGCTCCGTGGTTCCGATGTCGTGGTGGGCCGATCGCTGCCCAGGGCATTAGTCTTGGAAAATGGCACGGTAATCGATTCCCAGTTGGCTTGCGTTTGTCCTGGCGGCGTGAGCCCTGGCTGAAAGGTTCGTATGAGCGCCGACACTGTTCACGAGGTGATCGTCATCGGTTCGGGTCCTGCGGGTTATACCGCGGCGTTGTACACCGCGCGGGCGGAGTT
>NZ_JBYCLC010000271.1:0-2598 GCF_057473685.1 Mycobacterium sp. TH-M116
TCTTCTGCGACGCGCACTCGCCGTGGCAACGCGGCTCCAATGAGAACATGAACGGCCTGCTGCGCGACTACTTCCCCAAAGGCACTGATCTGCAACACATCTCGCCCGAGGAACTGCAGCGGGTCGCCGACGAGATCAACGACCGGCCACGTAAAACCCTCGGTTGGGCCCGACCAGCTGATCTGTTCACCGGCGCCGCCGCCAAGACCGCGTAAGCGGCCCGGCGTAGATGTTCGCAGTTTCGTCGATGTTCGCAGATTTCGCCGATACATGCTGTTGCGTGGCCGACCGCCCCCGATTAAATGGGTTGAGTCCATGCGGGCCTTCGGCCCCGTACGGCGTTCAATGTGGCCCGGAAGACGACTCGGACACTCCAGCGGGTTGGCACGGAGCATTTCGGGACGAAGACATGCCCGCTGGCATGACCTTCGCCGAGCTCTTCCATCACCTACGGTCCGTGAATCCTCCGCCATGGACGGCCGAAGCGACTCCAAGCCCGCCGCAGACCGATATCGTCCGCAGCATCCACCGCACGTTTAGTAAGAGCACTCCGCGCCGGCAGACCAGAGCGCGAGCTGGCGCCCCTCAGCAATGATGCGCTGAATTCGATCTCAGCACTGCTCTGCACTTTGGGCCATAGCCGCGCCACGGCGGAAACTCCTGCGGCCAATAGCGCGCTGCCTCGCAACGAAAGTCCCACTCCCGGCCGGGTTCTTCTCTTCAGGCCATTACGAAACTTCAGTCGCTCGAAAAGATGCTGGACTCAAGCAGCAGGTCAGCGGATTACCAGCGCCCCCAACCGTCCTCGCCCCGGGGGGTGCGATCACCGTCGGCGCAGTTCAGGCGGCCCTAATTCCGTCACACCGTTTGGAAATCGCCCGGTTGCCTAGATTGACAGCTACTTTGACAAGACCGTCGACGCGAAAACCTATCGCTAACTGCCGAAATGGGCCTGAACACCCGTCAGGGCTGCCCTACGTTGTTTAACAACGACGTGCGGTTTGTCAATCTTCGTTGCATCTCGACAACATCAGAATCACCTCGCCATGTTCGCAAACCGGGACAAATGCAGCTGGTGTGCGACGGTGACCGTCTTGGTGGGGCCGTTGCGGTGTTTGGCGAGGATGAAATCCGCCTCTCCCCCGCGCGGGTCATCACGCTCGAAGGCGTCCGGCCGGTTCAGCAGGATCACCATGTCGGCATCTTGTTCAAGGCTATTATGGGCTGCGATCCCGTTAGCAACGAAATTGTGTGTACCGCTTACGGTTCCATCGTAGACGTCTTGTTCTCCGAGACTAGTAATCTCAACGACTGAATCCCAGAACACATCATTGGTAGCCAGATCATGAATGCAGTCGTCGCCTAGCAGAGCAGCGACCCGATGCAATTTCAGTCGGCCAGGTGAATAGTTCCATTTCGACTCTCCAAACGGCGATCCTATAGCGCGCCCGAGGGCGCCATTCGTAATTCCTTTGGCAGCCATGGTCGCCGGTACGCTCGTCCAAACCTCCTTGGGTATGGTGTCCGCGCCCGGTCGCCGTGTTCGCAAGGTGAGCTGCTGGAGAACTTCCCGCGCCGTCATGCTCCGAGCCCCGTGGACGCCTGCCTTGGTGAGGAACGCCGTTTGGTTGGTCGACCCGTCGATGCGTAAATGCCACCAGTCGCGATATCCCGCCTTGCGAGCCCGCGTAAGTCGGCTTTGTACGCCCAGCCGAAGCAGAAGTTGCGCGACGTCATCGATGAGACGCCGGCTGGTCGACGCGTAGTAGATACGCCCCTGGCCGGACTTGTCGTCCCACCGCACCGACCCGTCCGTCGCCCACAGGTGCCGCAGGAACAGCGCAACTTGATCATTGGGCGCGCGGAATACCGGCTCCGGCACGAACTTTTCGTGGCTGCGCTTCCCGAACAGCCCCAGGCCGTCCAACCACTCCGCGATCGGGTTGCGCTTGCCGTGGGTCAACCGCTCCGGCGCCGGCAGGTGCAGCGTGGTCACCCGTGCCGCCGGGTATTCGTCACGGATTGCCCGCACGCCGAAGTGGGCGGCGGCGATCGTCACCGCGCCGAGGTTCGCCTCGTCCACCGACGCGTAGCGGACCGGCTGGCGCTTCACGCACGATCCGTCGCCGATCATGTGGGCCAGCAGGATCAGCTCGGACTCGTCCATGCGCTGGGTGTCGACGGGCTCCGGGACAAGCCGCGGCGCCGCGATGCGATCGCCAACCTGCAACTGCTCCAAGGGGGTCCAGCCGTCGAGCTTCATGAACGGATGGTTGCCGGTGGCCTCGACCTCGCGGCCCGAGGCCAACCGGAGCCGGAACACCTCTTTGTGCCCGCTGGGAAAGACGTTGGTCATCGGCCGGGCGACCATGCGCATCCGCTCGTCCAACGACCACACCCACGGCCGCTCGCCGGTCCGCATGAGCTCACCGAAGGTGACCTCGGCGCCGGTGTCGGCACGCAGGATTCGCGTGGCGGCGGTCAGGCATCCCGACTCGCGGAGGTCCGACAGCATCGGCTTCTTGTCGGTGCGCTGCTCGGGGCCACGGTTGAGCTGGCTGATCGCCACCACCGGCACCTCGAGCTCTTTGGCCAAAA
>NZ_JBYCLC010000272.1:0-14525 GCF_057473685.1 Mycobacterium sp. TH-M116
AGCGCAGCCCGGCCAGATCCGCCAACCCGTACCACGCCGTCAAAAACGCCACCGGCACGCCCGCGGCCCGCGTCAGCGACCAGCCGTGCGGCACGCGTACCACCGAGCGCTGATCGACCACGGCCTGCGGGCCCACCACACCGAGGAGGCCCGTCACCATGTCTCCGACGGCCAGCCCGTCCACGCCGGGCCCGACCTCGGCGACCACACCGGCCCCCTCGACGCCCAGGTCACCGCCACCCGGGTACATCCCCAACGCCACCAGTACATCCCGGAAGTTGACGCCGACCGCGCCGACGGCCACCCGCACCTGCCCGGGACCCGGTCCGGCCGGCGTGCACGGCCGCACCTCCATATCCTCGATGGTGCCTCCACCGCCGGGCGCCAACCGCCACCAGCTGTCCGGGGGCAGCCGCAAACCCGCCGCCACCACCAGCGGCGTCAATCGTGCGCCGTACACGACTCCCTCACGAATCGCTAATTGCGTTTCACCACAACCGGTTACATCGCCCACTTCCACCGAGCCGTCGGAGTCTACGAGCATCACCCGGCCGGGATGCTCGGCCTGCGCCGAACGCACCAACCCCCACACCGCCGCGCCGGCGAGATCGCGGACCCCCTCGCCCGGCAGTGCCACCGCCCCCCGGGTCAGCACCACCAGCATGCCCGGGCCGTCACCGGCCAGCCACGACTGCAACACCGAGAGCGCCTCGGTGGTGGCCGCGCGGACCGAAGCCGGCACCGCTTCGTCGCCGGATGCCCACTCCCACAGCACGGTACCGTCGGCCGAATCGCTGCCGCGCGGCCGCACCGGCGACCACACCACCTCCAGCAAGCCGTCGGCACCGACCGGGCCGGGGGACAACCGCTCGTTCGACATCGGGCGCATCACCAATTCCCGCACCGACAGCACCGGGGATCCGGCCGGGTCGGCCAATTCCACCGACACCGCGTCCGGCCCGGCGGCGGCCACCCGCACCCGGACCCGTGAGGCGCCCTCCGCATGCAGGAACACGCCCTGCCACGAGAACGGCAGCACCAGCTTCGTCTGCGCCCCCGCCACTCCCGGCGCGTGCAGTGCCGCGTCCAGCACCACCGGATGAATCCCGAACCCCGAGGTGACACCGGCGTCCTGTGGAAGCTCGACCTCGGCGAAGATCTCGTCGCCCCGCCGCCACGCCGCCCGCAGGCCGCGAAAAGCGGGTCCGTACTGGTAACCGCGCCCGGCCAGCCCGTCATAGGCGCCACTGACATCCAACGCCTCTGCACCCACCGGCGGCCACACCGACAGATCCACGGCCGGCTCGACCGAACCCAACCCCAGAACCCCCTCGGCGTGCAGCGACCACTCCGAGCCAGGTTGCGCGGCAGCGGAATACACCAACACCGCCCGCGACCCCGAATCGCCGGGAGCATCCACCACGACCTGCAACCGCACCCCGCCGCCCCCCGACAGCACCAGCGGCGCCGACAGGGTGAGCTCCTCGAGCACCGGGCAGCCGACTTCGTCACCGGCCCGCAACATCAGTTCCACGAAGGCGGCACCCGGGAACAGCACCGTGCCGGCCACCGCGTGATCGGCCAGCCACGGCTGCGCGCTCAGCGAGAGCCGGCCCGTGAGCACCGTCTGGCCCGAGTCGGGCCGCTCCACCGCCGCACCCAGCACGCCGTGTTCGATACCGGCCAACCCGACCGCGGCCACATCGGATCCCGCCGAACCCGCGGGCAGCCAGAACCTGCGCCGCACGAAGCCGTACGTCGGCAGCGGTACCCGCCGGGCGTCCAGCCCGGTGAACGCCGCGGGCCAATCCACCCGCAGACCGGCGACGTTCGCCTGCCCCACCGACAGATGGAACCGCTCCAGGCCACCGTCGTCGCGCCCCAGGGTGGGAACCACGACAGCGTCGCCCCGTTCGGCAACGGTGTCCTCGATGCCGGCGATCAGCACCGGGTGCGGGCTGGACTCGACGAAAACCCGGTATCCGTCCGCATGCGCGTTGCGGACCGCACGTTCGAATTGCACTGTCTGGCGGAGGCTTTGGTACCAGTACTCGGCGTCGAGTCCGGCGGTGTCGACGGGGGTGCCGGTGACGGTCGAGAAGAAGGCTACCGACGATGAACGTGGCTCGATCCCGTTCAGCGCCTCGGCAAGGGGCTCCCGGATCGCGTCGACCTGCTGCGAGTGCGACGCGTAGTCCACGTCGATGGTGCGGGCCCGCACGTCGCCGGCCGCACAACGGCACATCAGTTCGTCCAGCGCAGCGGGCTCGCCGGAGACCGCCACAGACGAAACACCGTTGACAGCGGCGACGTTCAGGCGATCAGCCCACGGCGCGATCAACTCGAGCGCCCGCTCCGCGCCGCAGGCCAGTGACACCATGCCGCCCGCGCCCGCCAGCCGCACCAGCAGCCGGCTGCGCAACGCCACCACCCGCGCGGCATCCTCGAGCGACAGCGCCCCGGCCACGTAGGCCGCCGCGATCTCGCCCTGGGAATGACCGATCACCGCGTCGGGTGTCACGCCCACCGAGCGCCACAGCTCGGCCAACGACACCATCACCGCCCACAGCACCGGCTGCACCACGTCGACCCGGTCCAGCCCGGGTGCGCCGGGCGCGCCGCGCAGAACGTCGATCAGCGACCATCCCACGTGCTCGCCGAGCGCCTTGTCGCAGCGCGTCATGTGTTCGGAGAACACCGTTGAGTCGTCGAGCAACTGGGCGCCCATGCCGGCCCACTGCGAGCCCTGACCGGGAAACACGAACACGGTCTTGCCCACCGGCCGTGCCCGGCCGACCGCCACGCCCGCGCCCGGGGCACCGTCGGCCAGTCCCGCCAGGCCGCTCATCAGCTGCCCGCGATCCGCCCCCGCCAGCACCGCCCGGTGCTCGAACAGCGACCGTGTCGACACCAGCGACCAACCCACGTCCACCGCCGAGGAGTCCGCGTCGGCCGACAGGTGTGCCAGCAACCGCGCAGCCTGGTTCGTCAGCGCCTCGGCCGTCCGCGCCGAGAGCACCCAGGGCACCGGCGCATCGGTGCGTCCGGGCACGGGACTTTCCGGTCCGGCGGGGGCCTCCTCGACGATCACGTGCGCGTTGGTGCCGCTGATCCCGAACGACGACACGCCCGCTCGCCGAGGACGGCCCTCGGCGGGCCAGGGGCGCGGCTCGGTGAGCAGTGACACCGCGCCGGCCGACCAATCCACGTGCGGCGTCGGTGCGTCCACGTGCAGCGTCCTGGGCATCACCCCATGCCGTATCGCCTGCACCATCTTGATCACCCCGGCCGTCCCCGCCGCGGCGGAGGTGTGCCCCATGTTGGATTTGATCGACCCCAACCACAACGGCCGGTCCGCTGGGCGGCCCTGCCCGTAGGTCGCCAGAAGGGCTTGTGCCTCAATCGGATCCCCGAGCGTCGTGCCGGTACCGTGCCCCTCGACCACGTCCACGTCGGCCGTGCCCAGCCGGGCGTTGGCCAGCGCGGCGCGGATCACCCGCTGCTGCGAGGGGCCGTTGGGAGTGGCCAAGCCGTTGGAGGCGCCGTCCTGATTCACCGCCGTACCCCGCAGCACCGCAAGCACCGGATGGCCCAGCCGGCGCGCATCGGTCAACCGCTCCAGCACCAGCATCCCTGCGCCCTCGGAGAATCCCGTGCCGTCGGCGGCGTTTGCGTAGGCCTTGCACCGACCGTCGGCGGCCAGCGCACGCTGCCGGCTGAACTCGATGAACATCGCCGGGGTCGCCATGACCGTGACGCCGCCGGCCAGCGCCAGATCGCACTCGCCCGAGCGCAGCGACTGCGCCGCCAAATGCATCGCCACCAGAGACGACGAACAGGCCGTATCCACCGACACCGCCGGGCCTTCCAGCCCCAGCGTGTACGCCACCCGGCCCGAGGCCACGCTCAGCGTCGAACCGCGCAGCCCGTAGCGCTCCAATTCGCCGGGTACGCGCCCCTGGCCCCCGTAGGAACCGTGAAACACCCCGGCGAACACGCCCGTCGGTGAGCCGCGCAACGTCAACGGGTCGATTCCGGCGTGTTCCAACGCCTCCCACGACACCTCCAGCAGCAGGCGCTGCTGGGGATCCATCGCCAGCGCCTCGCTGGGCGCGATCCCGAAGAACGCGGCGTCGAAATCTGCCACCGCGGCCAAAAAACCGCCCGAGTGGGTGTAGGACTTGCCCGTCGCGTCGGGATCGGGATCCACCAGCGTTGCCACATCCCAACCCCGGTCCGTGGGAAAGTCGGAGACCACGTCGCGGCCGGCGGCGACCAGCTGCCACAACCCTTCCGGGGAATCCACCCCGCCCGGATAGCGGCAACCCATCCCCACCACCGCCACCTGCTCGGTGGCCAGCGCGAGATACTGGCGGTTCTCTCGCTTGAGCCGCTCGTTTTCCTTCAGGGTCTTACGCAGGGCCCCGACGAGCTCGTCGTGGCTGCTGTTCACCGATCCAAGGCCCTCATGCTGCTCAGCGGGCGCATCAGTGCCAGTGAAGTAACACAAGTTCGGAACAGAACCCCGGACCCATCGCGATCATCAGCCCAGGAGTGTCACTGGGCGGCGGTTTGGCGATGGTGTCGCGCAACACGTGCAGCACCGACGCCGACGAGAGGTTACCGATCTCCCCGAGCGAGCGCCAGGTCAGTTCCAGGGCCTGTGGCCCCAGGTTCAGGCTTTCGGTGATCGCTTCGATGATCTTGGGACCGCCGGGGTGGGTGACCCACGCGCCGATGTCGGTCGTCGTCAGGCCGTGGTCGCCCAGGAACGACGTGACGTCGTCGGCCAGATACTGGCGGACCGTGTCCGCCAGGTCCCGGGACAGCACGAGCTCGAACCCCGAGGAGCCGACGTCGTATCCCATGGTGCGCAGCGAGTCCGGGTACAGATGGCTGCGCGAGTCGAGGATGTCGGGCCCGCCGGCCCTGAGGTGCGGGTCCTGTTCGGCGCGGCGCTCGCCGACGGCCACCACCGCGCCGGCGCCGTCGCCGAACAACGCGCTGCCGACCAGGCCCGGCAGCGACGGCTTGTAACCCGGGTAGGTCAGCGAGCAGAGCTCGACCGAGACCAGGGCCGCGACACCGTCCGGTGCGCCGCGCAGGTAGTCGTGCAGTCGGCCCACACCCGCCGCGCCGGCCACGCAGCCCAGACCGAAAAGAGGCACTCTGCGCACGTCGTCGCGCAGACCGAGTCGTCCGGCGATCCGGGCGTCCAGCGACGGCACAGCCAGACCGGTCACCGTCGCCGTGATGAGCACGTCGACGTCCTGCGGCTGCAGACCTGCCTCGTCCAGGGCGCCCGCGAGGGCCTCGCATCCGAGGTCGACGGCGCTGTCGATGAAGATCCGGTTGGCCACCCCGAACTCGGTGAGGTTCGGGTACCGCTCCAGCGGCAGGACCAGGTGACGACTGTTGACCTTGGCGCTGGCGTGCAGCTGCCGGACGATGTCCTCGTACCCCTCGAACTCCGGAATGCTGACGAAGAAATCGGTCAATTCGGACTGCGAGTAGCGGTACGGCGGTAACGCACCGCACACTCCTGCGACGACACTCATAGGCCCCACCTTCTGGAAACGAGGGTCAGGGCCGAAAGGTTCGGCCGAAGCCCTCGATGAGGAAGTTTAGTCTGCGTTTTCGACGGCCGGAAAACCGCCGCTACAGCAACCGACCGCCTCAGCTACGACGCAGCCGGTTCCGCAGGTCCTCGCCGGCCGCCCCGATCGCGGCCAACTGCTCAGCGACCCGCACCGGAGCGGTGCCGCCGCGGGCGTCCCGCGAGCACACCGACCCCTCGATCGTGAGCACCTCGCGGACCCGGGGCGTCAGCTCGGGACTGACCGCGGCGAGCTCGTCGTCGGTCAGCTCGTCGAGGCCGACGCCGCGCGCTTCGGCGGCCCGCACGGCCCCACCCGCGACCTCGTGCGCGGAACGGAACGGCACACCCTGGCGGACCAGCCACTCGGCGACGTCGGTGGCCAGCGTGTGGCCGGCCGGCGCCAGGGCCGCCATCCGCTCGACGTCGAACGTCAGGGTGGACACCAGCCCCGTCATGGCCGGCAACAGCAGCTCCAGCTGGGCCACCGAATCGAACACCGGCTCCTTGTCCTCCTGCAGGTCGCGGTTGTAGGCCAGGGGCTGCGCCTTCAGTGTCGCCAGCAACCCGGTCAGGTTGCCGATCAGCCGACCCGACTTGCCGCGCGCCAGCTCGGCGATGTCGGGGTTTTTCTTCTGCGGCATGATCGAGCTTCCAGTCGACCACGAGTCGTGCAGCCTGGCGTAGCCGAACTCCGTGGAACTCCACAAGATGATGTCCTCGGCAAGCCGCGACAGGTCGACGGCGATCATCGCGAAGACGAACGCGGCCTCAGCGGCGAAATCCCGGGCCGCGGTGGCGTCGATCGAGTTCTCTGCGGCAGCGGAAAAGCCCAGATCCGCGGCGATGGCGTCCGGGTCCAGCCCCAGCGACGAGCCGGCCAGCGCGCCCGAGCCGTACGGGGAAACCGCCGCGCGCTTGTCGAAGTCGACGATGCGATCCACGTCACGCAGCAGCGGATGCGCATGCGCGAGCAGATGGTGGGCCAGCAGGACCGGCTGCGCGGATTGCAGGTGGGTCTTGCCGGGCATGATCGCGGTCGGATGGGCCCCGGCCTGGGTGGCCAGCGCGGCGACGAGGCCCAGTGTCCCGTCGGCGACCCGGCGCGCCGCGTCGCGCAGCCACATCCGGAACAGGGTGGACACCTGGTCGTTGCGTGACCGGCCGGCGCGCAGGCGCCCGCCCAGATCCGGTCCGACCCGGTCGATCAGTCCGCGCTCGATCGCGGCGTGCACGTCCTCGTCGCTGGCCAGCGGGGCGAAGCTGCCGTCGGCGACGTCTTCAGCGAGACTGTCCAGGCCGGCCAGCAGCCCGTCGCGTTGCTCCTCGGTGAGCAGCCCGGCCCGGAACAGGACCACGGTGTGGGCCTTGGAGGCGGTGATGTCGTAGGGGGCCAGCACCCAGTCGAAGTGGGTGGACTTGCTCAGCGCGGCCAATGCGTCCGACGGCCCGTCGGCGAACCGCCCGCCCCACAAAGACCCCTCGCGCGTGCTCATTTCTCCGCCGCGAGCAGTCGCAAATACCCTGCTGCGCCCGGCGCGTCGGGGGCATGTGCCGCAGGTACCTCCCGCTGGCGGGGGGCTGCTCGCCCGGAAACCGTCACGCCAGGTCCCGGCGGGCGGCCAGCTTGGACGACAACCCGTGCACGTAGACGAAGCCCTTGGCCGCCGACTGGTCGAAGCTGTCACCCTCGTCGTAGGTGGCCAGGTTGAAGTCGTAGAGGGATTCGGCGCTGCGCCGGCCGTTCACGGCGATGTGGCCGCCGTGCAACACCATCCGGATCTCCCCGGAGACGTGCTCCTGGGTCGTGGCGACGAACGTCTCCAGCGCCGTCTTCAGCGGCGAATACCACAGGCCGTCGTAGACCAGTTCGGCCCAGCGCTGGTCGGTGTGGCGCTTGAACCGCCCCAGCTCGCGCTCGAGGGTGACGTGCTCGAGTTCGGTGTGGGCCGTGATCAGCACCATCGCCCCGGGCGCCTCGTAGATCTCGCGGCTCTTGATGCCCACCAGGCGGTCCTCGACGACGTCGAGGCGCCCCACGCCCTGCGCGCCGGCGCGCTCGTTGAGCTCCCTGATCGCCTGCAGCATGGTGACCGGCTTGCCGTCGATCGACACCGGCACCCCGCGCTCGAACCCGACGATCACCTCGTCGGGTGTGCTCCAGTTCAGGGTCGGGTCTTCGGTGTAGGCGTAGATGTCCTTGGTGGGCGCGTTCCACAGGTGTTCCAGGAAGCCCGTCTCCACCGCGCGGCCCCACACGTTCTGGTCGATGGAGAACGGCGAGCGCTTGGTGACGTTGATTGGGATGGCGTTCTCCTCCGCGAACGCGATGGCCTTCTCCCGCGTCCAGGCGTAGTCACGGACCGGCGCCAGCACCTCGAGATCCGGTGCCAGCGAGGCGAATCCGACCTCGAAGCGGACCTGGTCGTTGCCCTTGCCGGTGCAGCCGTGCGCGACGATGCCCCCACCGTGCTCGCGGGCGGCCGCCACCAGATGCTTGGCGATCAGCGGCCGGCTGATCGCCGACACCAGCGGGTAACGATCCATGTAGAGCGCGTTGTTCTGCACGGTGGGCAGGCAGTAGCCCTGCGCGAACTCGTCGCGCGCGTCGACGACAACCGCCTCCACGGCGCCGCAGTCCAGCGCCCGACGCCGGATGACCTCCATGTCCTCGCCGCCCTGGCCGAGGTCGATCGCGACCGCCACGACCTCGCGGCCGGTCTCCTTACCTATCCAGCTGATCGCCACCGAGGTGTCCAGGCCACCGGAATACGCCAGGATGACGCGTTCTGACATGAACCAACTCCTTTGATTGAAAGGCTTACGTGAGCTTGTCGAGCACACTGGCCAACTCGGCGCCGGTCATCGGCTCACGGGCGGCCACGAAGACGGTGTCGTCGCCCGCGATGGTGCCGACGACGTACGGTAGCGCCGCGCGATCGATCGCGCTGGCCAAATAGTCCGCCGCGCCGGGCGGAGTCCGCAGCACCGCCAGGTTCCCACTGGCGTCCGCCGACACCAGCAGGTCGCTCAGCAGCCGCGACAGCCGCGCGGTGCCACCGGACACCCCGCGCACCGGGCTGCCGTCCTCGGGCACGATGTAGGCCCCGACGCCGCCGTCGGCGCCGCGCAGCTTGACCGCGCCCAGTTCCTCGAGGTCACGCGACAGCGTGGCCTGGGTGACGTCGATGCCCTCGCGGGCCAACCGGGCGGCCAGCTCGCTTTGGCTGTGCACCGGCGACGACGACAGGATCGCCACGATCCGGGCCTGTCGCCCGGCCCGGGTGGTCTCCGGTGCCGCCTTCGAGCGGGTCATCGTGCCCGCTCCAGCAACCACACCAGCAGCGCCTTCTGGGCGTGCAGGCGGTTCTCGGCCTCGTCCCAGACGGCGCTGGCCGGCCCGTCCATCACCTCGTCGGTGATCTCCTGGCCGCGGTGCGCCGGCAGGCAATGCAGCACGATGACGTCAGTGTCGGCCAGACTCAACAGTCGCGAATCGAGCTGATAGGGCCGGAACGGGCCGACCCGGTCGAGCCCGTCGGCCTCCTGTCCCATCGACGTCCAGGTGTCGGTCACCAGGACGTCGGCGCCCGCGGCGGCCGTCTCGGCGTCGGTGGTGACGGTCACCGACGCGCCGGTGGCCTGCGCACGGCGCTCGGCCGCCGACAACACATCCCGGTCCGGGACGAAGCCGTCCGGAGCGGCGATGGTGACGTGGATGCCGGCGGTGGCCCCGCCCAGCATCAGCGAGTGGGCCATGTTGTTGGCCCCGTCCCCGAAGTAGGACAACCGCAGCCCGCGCAACGCCCCCTTGCGTTCGGCGACCGTCTGCAGGTCGGCCAGCACCTGGCAGGGGTGGAACTCGTCGGACAGCGCGTTGACCATCGGCACCGTCGCGGTCGAGGCCATGGCCTCCAGGCGCTCCTGCCCGAACGTGCGCCAGACGATCGCCTCGACGTAGCGCGACAACACGTTCGCGGTGTCCTGCAACGTCTCGTCACGTCCCAGCTGGGTGGCGTGGCTGTCGACGACGACGGCATGCCCGCCGAGCTGGGCTATGCCGAGCTCGAACGAGAACCGGGTGCGCGTGGAGTTCTTGTCGAAGATCACGGCGACGCCGCGGGGCCCCTCGAGCGGACGGCAGCTGAATGGATCTTTCTTCAGTTCCGCTGCCAGAGAGAGGATTTCGGCCTGCTCCTGGGGCGACACGTCGTCATCGCGCAGAAAGTGCCTCATGCCGGTGTCCCGGCCGCGTCGAGGATTCCCGGCAGCGCGGCGACGAAGCTGTCCGCCTGGGCCTCGGTGATGATCAGCGGCGGCGCGAGCCGCAGCACGTCGGGCGCCGGGGCGTTGACGAGGAACCCGGCCTCGCGCGCGGCGGCCTCGGCGTCCTTGGCGCGCGGCGCGGTCAGCGCGACGCCCAGCAGCAGTCCGCGCCCGCGCACGTGATCGATCATCGGGTGCCCGAGCGCCTCGATGCCGTGACGCAGCGACTTGCCCATCATCTCGGCGTGGCGGACCAGGCCCTCGGCAGCCAGCACCCGCACCACCGCCAGCGCCGCCGCGGTGCAGACCGGGTTGCCGCCGAAGGTGCTGCCGTGCAGACCCGGCGTCAGCAGGTCGGCGGCCGGGCCGATGGCCAGGCACGCCCCGATGGGCAGTCCACCGCCGAGCCCTTTGGCCAATGTCACCACGTCGGGGGTGATGCCGTCGTGTTGATGGGCGAAAAACGCTCCGGTGCGCCCCATCCCGGTCTGCACCTCGTCGATGGCCAGCAGCGCGCCGTGCCGCGCGGTGATGTCACGCGCGGCGGCCAGGTAACCCTCGGGCGGCACGACGACGCCGCCCTCCCCCATGATCGGTTCGAGGAACACCGCGGCCGTGGCGTCGTCGACCGTGGACGCAAGCGCCCCGGCGTCCCCATAGGGCACGTGGGTGACGTCGCCCGGCAGCGGGGCGAACGGTGCCTGCTTGCTCGGCTGACCGGTCAGCGCCAGCGCCCCCATCGTCCTGCCATGGAAACCGCCTTGTGCGGCAACGATCTTGGTGCGGCCGGTGAGCCGGGACACCTTGAAGGCCGCCTCGTTGGCCTCGGCGCCGGAGTTGCAGAAGAACACCCGGGCCGGCGCGGACGCGTCGAGCAGGGCGACCAGTTCTTCGGCCAGCGCGATGCCGGGCTCGGCGGCGTAGAGGTTCGAGGTGTGGCCCAGCGTCTGCATCTGCTGCGTGACGGCCTCGATCACCGCGGGGTGCCGATGGCCCAGCACGTTGACCGCGATGCCGCCGAGCAGATCCAGGTAGGTCTTGCCGTCCAGGTCGGTGACCGTGGCGCCCTCGCCACTGGCCAGGGCGATGGCCGGGGTGCCGTAGTTGTTCATCATGACGGCGCCCCAGCGGTGTCGCATCTCCTCGGTGCGCGTCTTAATCAACGGTCCCGCTCCTGTTCATCGCTGCGTCCCCCTCGCCGCTGCGCGGCTGGGGGTCCCCCCACTGCATCGTCGCCGTCACGTGCTCACCACCTTGGTTCCGGTGCCCGCGTCGGTGAAAAGCTCCACCAGCACGCAGTGTTTGACCCGGCCGTCGATGATGTGCGCGCTGGGCACGCCGCCCGCGACGGCCCGCAGACACGCCTCGACCTTCGGAATCATGCCCTCCTCCAGCGTGGGCAGCAGTTGCGCCAGCGTGGCGATGTCGATTTCGCTGACCAACGACTCCCGGTCGGGCCACTGCGTGTAGAGGCCCTCGACATCGGTGAGCACCAACAGCTTCTCGGCCCCCAGGGCCTCGGCCAGCGCCGCGGCGGCGGTGTCGGAGTTGATGTTGTGCACCACGCCGTCCTCGTCGGGCGCCAACGTCGAAACCACCGGGATACGTCGCGCCGCAATCAGATCCAGCAGGGCCGCGGTGTTGACGTGGGCGACGTCTCCGACCAGGCCGATGTCGGTGGCCACGCCGTCGACGGTGACGCTGCGCCGGATCGCGGTGAACAGCTGGGCGTCCTCACCGGTGACGCCGACGGCATAGGGTCCGTGTGCGTTGACGAGATTGACCAGTTCGCGCCCGACCTGCCCGAACAGCACCATCCGCGCCACGTCAAGCACTTCCGGCGTCGTGACGCGGAATCCGCCCTTGAAGTCTCCCGCGATGCCCAGGCGCCGCAGCATGGCGGTGATCTGGGGGCCGCCGCCGTGCACGACGACGGGGTGGATGCCGCAGTTGCGCAGGAACGCCATGTCCGCGGCGAAGGCGTGTTTGAGTGTGTCGTCGATCATGGCGTTCCCGCCGTATTTGACCACGACGATCTTGCCGTGCAGCTGCTTGAGCCAGGGCAGGGCTTCGGCGAGCACCTCGGCCTTGAGCTGGGTGGGCAGGGTGTCGATGTTCACGAGCTGTAGGCCGAGTTCTCTTCGACGTAAGCGTGTGAGAGGTCGGTGGTCCGGACCGCGGCCCGCCCGTCACCGACCGCGAGGTCGACGGTGACGTCGACGTCGGCCCCCGACAGATCCACCTCGCGCGCCCCGGGCACCCCGACGCTGTCGACGCAGACCGGGGACCCGTTGAAAGAAACGGTAATTCGATCGGGGTCCAGGTACACCGGCGCCATGCCGACGGCCGCCAGCACCCGGCCCCAGTTGGGGTCGGACCCGAACAGCGCGGTTTTGACCAGGCTGTCGCGGGCGACCATGCGTGCGACAGTGAGCGCGTCGTCGTCGCAGGGGGCCCCGGTGACGGTGACGACGACGCGCTTGGTGACGCCCTCGGCGTCGGCCTGCAGTTGCGCGCACAGGTCGTCGCAGGCCCGCAGCACGGCCTCGTCGAGATCAGCCTGGGGTGGGGCGATTCCGCTGGCGCCCGACGCCAGTAACAGCACGGTGTCGTTGGTGGAGCAGCTGCCGTCGACGTCGAGCCGATCGAAGGTGTGCGCGGTGGCGTAGCGCAGCGCCGCCTCGAGGGCCGCCGGTTCGGCGGCGGCATCGGTGGTGAGCACGCACAGCATGGTGGCCAGCGACGGGGCGAGCATGCCCGCGCCTTTGGCCATGCCGCCGACCGTCCAATCGTTCCGATGATGCACGGCAACCTGTTTGGCGCGCGTGTCGGTGGTCATGATGGCCTGGGCGGCCTCGTCGCCGCCGGACAGGCCGCCGGCCATCTCGCGCACGATGTCGCGTACCCCGGCGAGCACCTTGTCCATCGGCAACCGGTCACCGATCAGGCCGGTGGAGCAGACGGCGACCTCGATGGCCCCGGTCTGGGTTCCCCACTCCGACAACGCGGCGGCGACGGCCTCCGCCGTGGCATGGGTGTCCTGGAAGCCGCCCGGCCCGGTACAGGCGTTGGCGCCGCCGGAGTTGAGGATGACCGCCCGCAGCCGCCCGGTGGTGAGCACCTGCTGGCTCCACAACACCGGCGCCGCCTTGACCTTGTTGCTGGTGAAGACACCGGCGGCCGCGTGGTCGGGCCCTTCGTTGAAGACCAGTGCGAGATCCCGGGCACCCGACGCCTTGAGCCCGGCGGCGATGCCGGCGGCCCGGAATCCGGCCGGGGCGGTCACGCCCTGTTCGCGCAGCACCCTCACGGCGCCACCCCGACCACCGAAAGGCCTTCGGTCTCTTGCCAGCCCAGCGCCAGGTTCATCGACTGCACCGCCGCGCCGCCGGTGCCCTTGACCAGGTTGTCGATCGCGGCGATCGCCACGAAGGTCTGGGCGGCCTCGTCGACCGCCACGGCGAGGTGCGCCGCGTTGCTACCGATCACCGCGCCGGTCCGGGGCAGCTGACCCTCGGGCATCACATAGATGAAAGGCTCTGCCTGGTAGACCTTGTCGTAGGCCGCCCGCAGCTGCGACAGCGGCGCGCGGGTGCGCGCGGTGCACGTGGCCAGGATCCCGCGCGACGTCGGGATCAGCACCGGGGTGAACGACACCGTGACGTCGCGGCCGGCGACCGCCTCCAGCCCCTGGGCGATCTCGGGGGTATGCCGGTGGGCGCCGGCGATGTTGTAGGCCCGGGCCGATCCGATGACCTCCGAGCCGAGCAGGTCCGTCGTGGCCGCCCGGCCGGCGCCGGACGTGCCGCTGACGGCGACGACGGTGACGGCGGGCTCGACCAGGCCCTCGGCCAGCGCCGGCCACAGCGCCAGCAGCGCCGCGGTCGGGTAACAGCCGGGCACCGCGATGCGCCGCGCGCCGCGCAGCCGCTCGCGTGCGCCGGGCAACTCCGGCAACCCGTAGGGCCAGCTGCCGGCATGCGGGGAGCCGTAGAAGCGCTGCCAGGCGGCGGCGTCGGTGAGCCGGAAGTCCGCGCCGCAGTCGATGATCAGGGTTTGCGGGCTCAGCTGTTCGGCCAGCGCCGCGGAATGCCCGTGCGGCAAGGCCAGGAACACCACGTCGTGGCCTGCCAGCACGGACGGGTCCGTGGGCTCGACCACCCGCTGCGCCAACGGCGTCAGGTGCCGGTGGTGCTCACCCAGCGTGCTGCCGGCGCTGGCGGCGGCGGTCACCGCTCCGACGGCGAGTCGCCCGTCGGCGTAGGCGGGATGCCCGAGCAGCAGCCGCAGAATCTCACCGCCCGCGTAGCCGGTGGCCCCGGCTACCGCCACGTTCAGCATGTCGGCCATTCCCGCAATGCTGCATGGTTATGCAGTCTTTTGCAAATCCATACTGATTGCCCGCGCGGCGGTGGACACGAGTCCGGGAGCCGAGCCGCCGAGGCCGGGTCCGGTGACGATGGCTATGGAGTGATGGCCTGAGCCAGTTGCGCGGGCGCGTAGACCAGCAGGCCGGTGGCCAGGCCGCTGAGCGGGGTGCCGCCGACGGTACTGGTGATCGATGCGCCAAGCGGAAGGCCCGATATCGTCGCGGTGTAGGGCGTCACCGGAACCAGAAGACCGTTCAACGGAACGTTCACGGTCGCCGGATAGCCGCTGACGT
>NZ_JBYCLC010000273.1:0-4242 GCF_057473685.1 Mycobacterium sp. TH-M116
CGCGGGGCGATCAACGCGAACACCTGTTTGGCGATGGTCAGCATCCACCCGGTCACGGTCGGCCCGTGGTCGCGGGGCCAGTTCAGCTGAAAGCTGACCACCCAGGGCTGCCGTGTCTTGTCGACGGCATACCAGCTGAACGTCAGGTCGCCCGGCAGGCCGCCGGCTTTCGCGCCGATGTACGGCCAGATGTCGCGGTCCAACTGGATGCCGGAGACCGCAGAGAGGATCCGCCGGACCGGTGCCGCCGCCCCGACCGCGTCGGCCTGCAGCGCCGCGTGGACCCGGCAGATGTCCTGGGCGGTGCCGTACCACTCCGCGCCGTAACTGGAGGCCGGCGTGTGCGCACGAGTCGGGTCAGGCTCATACGGCGTCGAATTCGCTTGCGCCAGAAGCTCGGCGCGAACTTGCGGGGAACCGTGTTCCCATTGGGTGCGCAGGTCCGGCATGCCCCAGCCGACCGAGAACAGTTCGTACATCGTGGGGAAGGGGGTCATGCTGGCCGGGTCGTGATGGCCGGCCGTGGCGAGCGCCTGCTCGATCGCGTGCGTGCCCAGCCTCCCGATCAGCAAGTCGGTGGCCATGTTGTCACTGGTGGCGATCATCTTCTCGGCGGCCGTGCGAACCGAAACCTGGGCTCCGGGTTGCAGTTCCAGCCCCGATGAGCCCACCGCCCGGCTCTTGTCGGTGACGGTCAGCTGATCGTCCCAGGACACGGTGCGATTCTGGATCGCCCCGGCCAGGGCGTGCAGGACGTACAGCTTGAAAATAGAAGCCAGCGGTAGCGGTTCGGCGCTGTTGGTGCCGGCCACCGGGTCGCAGTTCCCGTCGTCGACCTTGGCAACCTGGTAGGAATAACGAGCACCCGTCGTGCTCAGCACCGCGTCGACGTCGTGGAACGACGTGATGGTCGGGGCGTGGGTGTCCAGGTCGAAGTGATCGACCCGGCCCTGCTCGTCGGTGTGGATGCGGATGTCCTGGCGGGCGCCGTAGGACGAGATCAGATGCAGCGTGGCCACACTGGCGCTGATGTCCACCTTGTCGAGCGCGAAGGGCCGATCCCACCACAGCTTTTCCATGGTCGCTTCGACCCGCTCGACGTCGCCGGGAGCCGCCAGGGTGCGCACTCCCACCGGTCCGATCGGCCAATCCGAGTTGAGCATGTCCAGGGCCTGCTGGGCCCGCAATCCCGGAGGGGTCCGGGTGTCGATCGACCGTCCGGGTTCCGACGCGCTCGCCCGCGGAGGTGGGGTGGGGGCACAGCCGGGGGCCAGGGACACGATCAGCGCGGCGGCGGCGCTCAGCGCCAGCAGACGATGCAGAGCCCTTCGCCCGCTACTGGGTCTGGTCTTTCCCGGCAACATCCATCACAACCTCGAATTCCAGCAGCGACGCCCCGGTTGCCACGGGGTTGGCCCGCTCGCCGGCGTGGGCTTCGATGGCGGGACCTTTTGCCCACGCCTGGAAGGCTTCCTCGGATTCCCAGCGCGTCACCACGAAGTAGCGGTTCTCTCCCTTGATCGGGCGGAGCAGCTGAAACCCCAGGAAGCCGGGCTGGTTGTCGACCGCGTGGGCGCGGTGGGCGAACCGCTTCTCCAGCTCGGGGCCGGCGTCTGCCGGCACTTCGATTGCGTTGATCTTCACCACTGGCGGCATTCGATCAGGCTACCGCGCAGCCAGCCCTGTCCGTCTGCGGGTCGGGTCCGCCAAGATGGTGGCATGCCCGCCGAACTGTTGACCCGCCAGGGTGGGCACGGCGACCCTGTGGTCCTGGTACACGGCCTGATGGGGCGCGGCACCACCTGGTCGCGGCAGCTGCCGTGGCTGATCCGGTTGGGCAGCGTGTACACCTACGACGCGCCGTGGCACCGCGGCCGCGACGTCGCGGATCCATACCCGCTCAGCACCGAACGGTTCGTGGCGGACCTGGCCGAAGCGGTGGGCGGGCTGGGTGCACCGGCCCGGCTGGTCGGTCACTCCATGGGGGCTTTGCATGCGTGGTGCCTGGCCGCCGAACACCCGGAACTGGTCTCAGCGCTGGTGGTCGAGGACATGGCCCCGGACTTCCGCGGGCGCACGACCGGGCCATGGGAGCCGTGGTTGCAGGCCCTTCCGGTGGAATTCGACAGCGCCGGTCAGGTACTGGAGCAATTCGGACCGGTCGCCGGGCGGTATTTCCTGGATGCTTTCGATCGCACCGCCACGGGTTGGCGGCTGCACGGTCACACCGCGCGATGGATCGAGATCGCCGCCGAGTGGGGCACCCGCGACTACTGGGCGCAGTGGACGGCGGCGCGGGTGCCCGCGCTGCTCATCGAGGCCGGCGACTCGGTGACGCCGCCGGGCCAGATGCGTGCGATGGGCGACCGAGATTGCCTGACAACTTATCTGGTCGTTGCTCAGGCTGGCCACCTGGTGCACGACGAAGCGCCGCACGCCTACCGCGCCGCCGTCGAGGCCTTCTTCGTGGGGCTCGAGCAAACTGGGTCAGCCCTCCTGTGAACTGCGGTGCTCGCCCATTGGCGAATTCTTTTACGCGAAATCGTGCTGTAGTACCCTCGTGGAGTGGACGACTCGCGGGCCCCGCGGTCGGCAACCCGGCACACTGCCGAGGCTGCCGACCGCACCTGGACGTTCCTGACCAACCACGGGCACGTGTTGTTGTGCGTTTCGAACGGTGAGCCCTTGACGGCGCGGGAACTGGCGCTGCGCATCGGCATCACCGAGCGTTCCGTGCAGGCGATTCTGACCGATTTGACCACTGAGGGATATCTGATCAAGTCCAAGGTCGGTCGCCGTAATGTCTACGAACTCAATCCGCAGGGAAAGCTGCGCCATCCACTGGAAGCCAGTCATTCGGTGGGTGAACTCGTCGCGGCATTGTCGTGATACTGCACCGGCAATCGCTTTTCAAGGATTGCATGCCGGGCAGAATGCCGGATCTGCATCGGCTTCGCTGCGTGGTACCGCGCTTTGACGCGCGCATGCTGGGCACTCGAGGATGTCGGCGGCGGCAAGGCTGGTCGGATATCCGCATGTCCGGCAAGGCAGGCCGTCGAGGACTGCGACTTTGCCGTATCCGGGACAGGTGCACCCGGGGCAAGGTGTGGCAAGCCGGCGAGCAAGCCGGCCCGCCAGGGCGACCAGGACATCGCGGCGGGTGGGGTTGTGATGTGCACGCAGGTCGGGTTCGACCCAGGCCTGCTTGTCCGCGGTAAGCGCCAGCGCCGCGTCGACCACCTCGACGAGGGTCGCGGTGTCGGTGATCCCCTTGCCGAACACCCGCGTTCGATGGTTGACGACGGCCTTGACCGCGGCGCCTTGGCGAGGGAACCCGAAGCCGCGTGCCGCGTCGACAGCTCGGTCAGGGCTGTCGACCAGCCGGGGCGGTCCCGGAGCTCCGGGGGTGCACAGACTCTCGACGATCCGAAAGCCGCGCACGTCGTCGACGAACACCAAAATTTCTTCGTGCACGGCCAGCGCGGCGAACCAGGAGTCGTAACTGGCCTCGCTGGCCAAGCCGTAGGGAACTCCGACAGCCCGCATTGCCTGGCGGGCCTTGGCGGTCGCCGCGGCCGACGGTGCCGCCGTCCTGGTCACCTCTCCCGTGAAGGTGCCGAACTGATCGGTGTCGATCCCGGGCGGGGCGACCACCTGCGCGCCGAGTACGGCGGCGAAGGGAGGTGCCACTTGGTGTTCCTTGCCGTGCATGGTGCCCATCGCGATCACCGCCCCGGCATAGGCGATCGACGCGCCGCCGTCACCACCATCCATGTGGCCGACTCACACGCACTCCAACAATGGTGAGTCGCTTTCGGCCACGTCTCCGAACGTCGCGCAGGCGCGCAGTCGGCCGTCATGACGGTCGACGACAAGGCACACGATCGCCGCGCGCCCGCCGTCGACGGCCTTGGCGATCACCGGTGACTTGTGCAACAGCGTGACGCCGGTTTGTACGACGTGCGCGGCGGACAGTTCGTCGGCCGTGCCGATGGTGGCATTGAGCCGGGTCAGTGACGAGATACCCTGCTCGACGACCGCGCGGACCGCCCCGTCGGGGAAGCTGACGTTCGTCCACGCGTCCAGTGCGGTGCGCATCGCGGCGCAGTCCGAATGGCCCAGGACGGCGATCACCGGTGTTCTGAGCGTGTCGACGGCATACTCGAGCCCGGCCAACACGCCCGTGTCCACGACGTGGCCCCAGTTGCTGATGTCGACCAGCGCGCCGCTGCTTTGGCCGAA
>NZ_JBYCLC010000274.1:0-1645 GCF_057473685.1 Mycobacterium sp. TH-M116
CCCCGTCGAAGTCCAGCAGGTCCAACAACTCTTCGAGATAGTCGCCGGCGATCTCGCCTTCGGTGACCAATCGGTCCTCCAGTTCGTCGGCTTCGTCTGCGCCGCCCTCCGTCGCCGCAGCACCTACGACGAGATCCTCGGTCGCCGGTTGCGCCTCTGCATCACGTTCGGTGGTTTCCGCGTCGGTCATGTGTTTTCCTCTTCCTCGTTCGCGGGTGCCGGACCCGTCAGGGGCGGGCCTCCGAGGCGATCCCTCATCGCCATGGCACCCTCCTCAACGTTTGCGCCTTTTCGGCCGCGCCCCGGGTCGCGGCGCTCGATTGGCCGGTGCATTATCGCGCCTGACCGAATTCGCCCCACCCCCGACGTCGTCGCCGGATTTCGGTTCGCCCCGGCGTGCGTCGCCGTCCCCTGTCGCCGTCCCGGCCTGCGCGTCATCGTCATCGTCGTCGTCCCCCGCCACGCCGTTGGCACCTGTGGCCTTGGTGTTGCGTTTCGGTTTGACGCCCGGGGCCGGCGCATTGGCGGCCCGCCGCTGGATGACTTCCTGTTTCTTGGCCTCTTCCTCTTTTTCGATCATGCCGAACACGACGTGCTGCTGACCGAAGGTCCAGATGTTGTTCGAGAACCAGTACAAGATGATCGCAAGCGGCAGAAACGGCCCGCCGACGACCACACCGAGCGGGAAGACGTAGAGCGCGAGTTTGTTCATCATCGCGGTCTGGGGGTTGGCCGCCGCCTCGGCGCTCTGCCTCGCGACCGACGCACGGCTGTTGAAGTAGGTAGCAACACCGGCGAGGATCATCACGGGGGCGCCGACAAGGACCAGCGCCGGGCGGCTGAAGTCGATGAACGCGTCCAATCCCGAGCGTTGCGTCATCGTCGCACCGATCGGTGCGCCGAACAGGTTGGCGTCCAGGAAATGGCCCACGTCCGCGGCGCTGAACATGTAGTTACCCGTCATCCGATTCTGGGCCACCGACAGGTGCGGCTGCCCGAATCCGCCCGTGGTGCGGTTGAACGACCGCAACACGTGATAAAGGCCGAGGAATACCGGGATCTGCGCCAGCATGGGCAGGCAGCCCAGGATGGGGTTGAAGCCGTGCTCGCGTTGCAGCTTTTGCATCTCGAGGGCCATCCGCTGACGGTCCTTGCCGTACTTCTTCTGTAGCGCCTTGATCTGTGGTTGAAGCTCCTGCATCTGGCGGGTGGTTCGGATCTGACGCACGAACGGCTTGTACAACAGTGCGCGCAGCGTGAACACCAGGAACATCACCGACAGGGCCCACGCGAAGAAGTTCGACGGTCCAAGCGCCGCGGCGAACAGCTTGTACCAGACCCACATGATCCACGACACCGGGTAGTAGACGAAGTCGAGGCTGAAGAAATCAAACAAAGGTGTCACTCTCCCGTTGCTTCACGACATCGTCCGGGGCGGTGTCCCCGGCCACAGTCCGGTACTCGCATCGCTCGGGTATCGGATCCCAACCTCCCCGATGCCACGGCCCGCATTTGGCAAGGCGGACGAGCATCAGACAACTCCCCCGAATCAACCCGTACTCGGTCAGGGCATCCACCGCGTACTGACTGCAGCTCGGCACGAACCGGCACGTCGGGGGTCGAAGTGGAGACACCATGTGCCGAT
>NZ_JBYCLC010000275.1:0-3538 GCF_057473685.1 Mycobacterium sp. TH-M116
CGCGCTTGAGTTCGCGGTTGGGGCCGATGCGGGGGGAACCGATCACGGTCGCGGTGAAGGGTGGGGGAGTCACGATGTCGTCCTATCGTTCGACGGGATACTCACCGCCGGCGGACGCGCAGCCCAGGCCGCTTCGGAGTGCGCACCTCCGGCACACCAAGCTCAACGGCCACGGCCAGACGCCCATTCCACGGGGCGATGAGCCACCAGGCGCGGCGCGCCCGGCACAGCCGGCAGGTCTTCGGACTCGCAGGCGCGCACCCGTGGTGCTTGTCGGTGCTCCTACTGGCCGTCGCTTCCCAGTCGTTGGTGACCAGTGCGTGTGACGGCGGTCGTTCCTGCATACCGCTGCGGGACAGTCCCGGACTCTCACCGGGTTCCCTCTCGCGCGGCATGTATAACGTGCGTGCCCCGCTCGATGCCGACGCCACGGTGTGCGACGACGGCAGACCAGCTGCACAGCGCAGCCTACTCCGTTGCGCCCTGGCCTTCCCGTGGCGCCGAGCGTGACGCCACAGTGACGGTGGCCAGCCGAAGGTGACCGTAGCGTCACGTTGGCGACGGCTCAGCCCGCCAGTGCCTCGGCGATCGGCGTGTCGCCGTTGTTGAAGTCGATGGTTCGGCCGATCGTCGAGTCGTCAGCCAGGGCGGCGGCCACGACGGCGGCGACGTCGGCCCGGGACACCTCCTGGCCGGCGCCGACCGCGATCCGCCCGGTGGCCGGTTCGAGGGTCAGCCGGCCCGGCCCCAGCACCGTCCAGTCCAGCCCGCTGGCCCGCAGGTGGGCGTCGGCGGCCGCCTTGGCCTCGGCGTAGGCGAAAAACGGCTGATCCTGCGGCACAACGTGATCCGGGCCCGCACCGAAATACGACACCATCACGAAACGCCGCAGGCCCGCCTGCGCGGCGGCATCGATCGTGCGAATCGCGGCGTCACGGTCGACGGCGTAGGTCCGTGCAGGGTCGCCCCCACCCGCCCCGGCGGCGAAGACGACCGCGTCGTGCCCGGCCAGCAGATCGGCCAGCCCATCGGTGTCGAGCCGCTCGATGTCGGCGACGATCGCTCGGGCGCCGGTGGCCGCGACGTCCTGCCGGTGGTCCGGGTTGCGAAACACCGAGCTCACCTTGTCGCCGCGTCCGGTGAGGATGGGGGCCAGTTGCAGCGCGACCTTGCCGTGGCCGCCGATGACGATGATGCGTGCCATGCCACCCGAGCGTAGCGGGGGGTGGTCCTGCTGGTGGCGACGCGCTTCGCGCGGCTACGCCGCTCGCTCCACTAGAGCTTCACCCGGCCCATGATGAGATCGATGATGGGCTTGCCGGGCGGGAACGCGTTGGTCAGCGATGCCATCGTGTGTCCGTAGTCCACCAGCAGCGTGATGCCGTTGATACCGAAGGCGGCGGCGCTGTTGAGGAACGCCATCACGTCACCCATCTGCTCCGGGGTGTGGACCTTCGAACCGGTCTCGTCGCGGTAGTCCTGCGCGAATGTCAGCCACAGGTCGGAGTTGGCTTGGGCCAGCGGGGTGTCGGTGGGGCCCGGGCAGATCGCGTTGATCCGGATGCCCTTCTTCAACAGGGGGTAACCCTGGGTCGCCACGTAGGCGTTGACGACCTTCTTGGAAAAGCCGTAGTGAATGATGCCTTCGGACTCGCGCGCCTTGACCCAGTCCTGTGCCGTGACGAAGTCCGGCGTGGCGAGGAACTCCGTCAGCAGCTCCAGGTCGTTCTCCCAGCCCATGCCGGCGACCGAGGAGATGAAACAGATCGCCGAGCCCGAGGGAAGCTGGTTCTTCTCCAGCAGGCGGTCGATGAGATACCGGTGGCCGAGGAAGTTGATCGCCATCAGGTCGGTGGTCCCCTCGGCGATTCCAGCCGCGGAGAACACGGCGTGGACGGGGCCGCCCAACTGTGCGAGCGCGGCGTCGATCGAGGCCGGGTCGCGCAGGTCGACCTGGATGGACTTGGCGACGTCATAGTTCACCGGCGCGTAGTCCATGACGATGACTTCGGCGCCGAGTTCGCCGGCCGACTTGGCCGCCGCGGCACCCATGCCAGTCGCGCCGCCGACGACGAGCGCCCGCTTTCCGTCGTACCGCAAGCGATCGACAATGGTCATGGAAATTCCCTTCTCGTCAACTGCTAACCGGGTTCTAATCGCCCAACTGTATGAGTAACGGTTTTTCGGTTCAATACCCCAAGCCCCCGACAGTCACCCGTGCAGAGGTGGGGACTTGCCAATCGGCTAGTTTCCGGTAAGGCTCTCCGTAGCCCCTCAACGACTCAGCAGAGAGTGACAGATATGACCGAGGCTGTAAAGGTCCGCTTCGAACCCAAGATGATGATCGACGGCACCCTCGTCGAGGGCCGGGCCGGCACCTTCGCCAACATCAACCCGGCAACCGAGCAGATCCTCGGCGAGGTTGCCGACGCGTCGAAAGAGGACATGCACCGCGCCATCGACGCCGCCCGGCGTGCCTTCGACGAGACCGACTGGTCGACCAACCGCGAACTGCGCAAGCGCTGCCTGCTGCAGTTGCACGAGGCGATCGAATCGGAGCGCGAAGAGCTGCGCGAGGAGCTCATTCTCGAAGTCGGCTCCCCGCGGGCGATCACGTTCGGCCCGCAGCTGGATGCCCCACTGGAAGACGGGCTGAAATACCCCGCCAGGCTGATCGACGAGTACGCGTGGGAGACCGACCTCGGGGACAAGGTGATCAGCCTGACCGGCGCCCTGACCACACGCAAGGTCTGGCGCGAACCAGTGGGCGTGGTCGGTGCGATCGTGCCGTGGAACTTCCCGTTCGAGGTCACGCTGAACAAGCTGGGCCAGGCGCTGGGTGCCGGCAACACCGTGGTGCTCAAGCCGGCGCCCAACACCCCGTTCAACGCGACCCGGCTCGGCCGGTTGATCGCTGAGAAGACCGACATCCCAGCGGGAGTCGTCAACGTCGTGACCGCGTCGGATCACTTTGTCGGCGAGGAGCTCACGCTCTCACCCAAGGTCGATCTGATCTCGTTCACCGGCTCGACGGCGGTGGGCCGGCGAATCATGGAAAAAGGTGCGGCGACCATGAAGCGGCTGTTCCTGGAACTCGGCGGCAAGTCGGCCACCATCGTCTTGGAGGACGCGGATTTCGGCATGGCGTGCGCGATCGGCATCGCGCCGTGCATGCACGCCGGGCAGGGCTGCGCCAACCCGACCCGAATGCTGTTGCCGCGGTCCCGCTACGACGAGGGCGTGGAGATCCTCAAGAGCATCTACGAGAACGTCACGTGCGGTGACCCGCAGGACCCGGGAACGCTGTGCGGCCCGGTGATCTCGCAGACGCAGCGCGAACGCGTGATGGGCTACATCCGCAAAGGCGTCGAGGAGGGCGCGACGGCACTGGTCGGCGGCCCGGATGCGCCGACTGGGTTTGACAAGGGATTCTTCGTCCGCCCAACGCTTTTCGTCGACGTGGACAACTCCATGACGATCGCCCAGGAGGAGATCTTCGGCCCTGTGCTCTCGGTCATCCCCTTCGACGACGAGGAGG
>NZ_JBYCLC010000276.1:0-18392 GCF_057473685.1 Mycobacterium sp. TH-M116
TGAACCGGACATCGGAGGTGAACTCGTCGACGGGGGTGATCGCCGAGATCGTCCGGTTGTCGACCATCCCCCAGCTCTTGGTCACCGCGATTCCCAAACCGCCGTTGACGGCGCGCACGCCGCTGTTGACGTCCTCGATCCTCTGGCCGTCGTCGCCCTCGAAGGTGATGGTGAAGTCGACGTAGGACACCGCGTCGCCGAAGTCGTGGCGGGTGAAAACCGGCACGATGGGGGTATTGTGCACGAACTTGAAATGCGCGAAGTCGACCCCGTTTTCGAGCACGTACTGCGGATGCATCTCCAGGCTCCGGCGGTACAGGCGCTGTTGGGGGTAGTAGTCGGCGGCGCTGCTGCCGTCGTCGAACGCGGCGAAGACGTCGGGCGCGTCGAAGTAGGGTTCGCGGCGAGCCACGTCGTGCCAGATGTAGACCGAGTCGTTGCGTTCCACCACCGGGTAGATGCGGATCCGCCGGCCACGGTTGGGGTGCTCCTGGTACGGGATGCACACGTTGCGACCCTGCTGATTCCACTGCCACCCGTGGAACGGGCACTGCAACACCTCGCCGACGACCTTCCCGCCGTACCCCAGGTGCGCGCCGAGGTGTTCGCAGTAGGCGTTCATCACGGTGATCTGGCCGGAATCGGTCCGCCAAGCGACCAACTCCTGGTCGAAATACTTCATCGTGTGGACGTCCCCGACGCCGATCTCGTCGGACCAGGCGACTTGGAACCATCCCGTCGGTCTCATCGACAGCGACGGCTTAGCCATCCGATCGGACCATCTGAGCTGCCCTCCTCGCGTACGAATGATAGGGGGCATACACGAGAAATCAAAGTACCCTCTATGAAAATTTCAGGGGTCTCAGTAGGCTCGGCGCTGTGACAGGCACCGGTGTCGCGGGCCGACGTCCCAACCGCCGCGGCCAGGCGACCCGCGAGAGCATGCTGGAGGCCGCGCTGACGTCGCTGGCCTCCGGCGATCCGGGCTCGGTGTCGGCCAACCGGATCGCCAAGGAGATCGGCGCCACCTGGGGCGCGGTGCAGTACCAGTTCGGCGACACCGACGGATTCTGGGCCGCCGTGCTGCACCGCACCGCCGAGCGACGTGCCGCGACAATCTCGACGCTGGCCACGCCCACGCAGCCCGAGGTGCCCCTGCGCGAACGCGTCGGCGCCATCATCGACACCCTCTACCGGGGGCTCGCATCCCCGGATTCGCGGGCGATCGAAAACCTGCGGGCCGCGCTGCCCCGAGACCCGAAGGAGCTCGAACGCCTCTACCCGCGCACCGCGGCCGAGCTGTTCTCCTGGGGCAAGAGTTGGCTGAAGACCTGCCAGAACGCCTTCGCCGGGCTCGGCGTCGACCCCGAACGGGTCCAGGAGGTGGCCGCCCTCATCCCCGGCGCAGTGCGCGGCCTGGTGTCCGAGCGTCAGCTGGGCTCGTATGTCGATCTCAACATGGCACGGCGGGGTCTGACCAACGCGTTGGTCGCCTATCTGGAACAGTCCCGGATGGAATGAACAACAGCGGCACCACCATCCGCGAAGCGACGCCGAGCGATTTCACCCGCGTCGCAGACATGCACTACCCGGCGTGGCGCCGGTCCTGGGCCGGGATCCTCACCGCACCCCTGCTCGACATCCTCGGCCCCGCCCGACGCTGGGCGGCCGACATCTACCCCCAGAACCTGGGCCGGCCCGGATGGAGCATGTGGGTCGCCGAGTCCGGAGACCGGGTGGTGGGCGTGACGATCCTCGGGCCCGACACTGCCGATCCCGATCACCTCCAGATCGACGCGCTCTACATCGACGAGGACTGTCAGCGCCGCGGCCTCGGCGGCCATCTGCTCGACACGGCCCTGAGCGCGCTCCCCCCGGCCGACGCGGTGTTGTGGTGCGCAGAACGAAATGGCAAGGCGCGCCGCTTCTACGAGAAAAAGGACTTCCGGCTCGACGGCCGCACCCTCGACTGGGAGCCGCTTCCCGGGGTGCGGGTGCCGCACGTGGGCTACACGCTCAGGCGTCGATGACGAAACACAGGGACGACACACAGGGACGACACACAGGGACGAAACACAGGGACGACGCACAGGGACGCGATCGCCGCGCGGGCCGACGGTGTGTCGTTACCCGGCCTCGGCGCGCTGCTTGAGTCGCTGCAGGGTGAGCCGAATGTGCTCGGCGTTGGCCGCCGCCCGGTCGGGCACGCCGGTGGCCTTCCCGGCCAGCTTGCGGAACCAGCCGGGACGGCGGTCCCAGGTGCTCTCGGTGACCAGGCAGCCGGCGCCGTCCGCGACGATGTCGTACTGCCATCGGGCGATCGGCAACACCGTGTGGGTCACTTCGAACGCGAACTGACGACCCGGTTCGGCGTCGGTAACCGTGCATCGGGTGCTCCAGCGGCGGCTGGCGCTCGCGTTGTGACCGGTGAACACGGCACCCGGCCGCACCCCGCGACCCCCGGGGTCCCCCTTGCGCCATTCCATCGCCACCGCCTCCTCGGCCAGGGCGGCCAGCGTCGGCAAGTCGGTGAGCAACCCGTAGACCACCTCGGGCGAGGCGTCGACGCGCACGGTGCCTGTCGCGGAGGGACCTGTCGCCAAGGGTTTTGTGGGCTCGCTCATCGCCCGATCATATCGGTGCGGCCCCGCGCAGATGCTCGAAGATCAGCGACGTCTGGGTCCCCGCGACGTCGGCGTCGGCGTTGAGGTTGTCCACCACGAAGGAGCGCAGGTCCTCGGTGTCGCGGGCGGCGACATGCAGCAGGAAGTCGTCGGCGCCGGCCAGGAAGTAGACGTCGCGCACCTGCGGCTTACTGCTGATCCGGTGGATGAAGCTGCGGATCTTGCCGCGCGCATGGGACTGCAGGCTGACCGAGATCATCGCCTGAAGCGGCAGTCCCACGGCCACCGGGTCGATGTCGGCGTAGAAACCCCGGATGACGCCGAGCTCCACCAACCGCCGGACGCGGCCGTGGCACGTCGACGCGGCGATGCCGACCGTCTCGGCAAGTGCGGTGTTGGTGATGCGGGCATCGGCGTGCAGCAAGGTCAGGATTTTGCGGTCCACGTCGTCGAGGTCGGCGGGCCGAACATCCTTCGGCGGGCCATCCCGTTCGCGACCCAATACAGTTTTTTCCGCACCCATCGAGCTATATTATCGAATCATTGCCGCCCTGTTTGCTAAGCAGTCGAACTTTCTTCACACTGGAAGTGGTCAGTCCGAAATTCGTGCCAGGGGGCGAGTATGCGCGTCGGAGTTCCGACCGAGACCAAGAACAACGAGTTCAGGGTGGCCATCACCCCAGCCGGTGTCACCGAACTGACCCACCGCGGCCACGAGGTGCTTGTGCAGGCCGGCGCCGGCGAGGGTTCCGCGATCGCCGACGCGAAATTCAAGGCGGCCGGCGCGCAACTCGCGGACACCGCCGAACAGGTGTGGGCCGAGACGGACCTGGTGCTCAAGGTCAAGGAACCGCTGCCCGCGGAGTACGGCTTCCTGCGGCGGGACCAGGTGCTCTTCACCTACCTTCACTTGGCCGCGTCCCACTCCTGCACCGATGCGCTGCTGGCCTCCGGCACGACGTCGATCGCCTACGAGACGGTCCAGACCGCCGACGGCGCACTGCCTCTGCTGGCGCCGATGAGCGAGGTCGCCGGGCGTCTGTCGGCTCAAGTCGGCGCCTATCACCTGATGCGGACTCAGGGCGGTCGCGGCGTGCTGATGGGTGGGGTGCCCGGCGTCAAGGCCGCCGACGTCGTGGTGATCGGCGCCGGCACCGCCGGCTACAACGCCGCTCGCATCGCCGGCGGCATGGGCGCCTCCGTCCGCGTCCTGGACGTCGACGTCAACAAGCTGCGGCTGCTCGACGGCGAGTTCGGCGGCCACCTCAGCACCCGGCACTCCTCGAAGTACGAGCTGTACGGAGCAGTCAAGCGCGCCGACCTGGTGATCGGGGCCGTCCTGGTACCCGGCGCCAAGGCACCCAAGCTGATCCCGAACTCGCTTGTCGCACAGATGAAGCCGGGCGCCGTGCTGGTGGACATCTCCATCGACCAGGGCGGCTGCTTCGAGGACTCACGCCCGACCACCCACGACAGCCCTACGTTCCCCGTGCACGGCACGGTGTTCTACTGCGTGGCCAACATGCCCAGCGCGGTGCCCAAGACATCGACCTACGCGCTCACCAACGCCACGATGCCGTATGCGCTCCGACTCGCCGACCAGGGTTGGCGGGTGGCATGCCGGTCAGACCCGGCTCTGGCCAAAGGGCTTTCGACGCACGACGGCGCGCTGCTGTCCGAACGGGTGGCAGCCGACCTGGGCCTGCCCTACACCGAGCCGGCGAGCGTGCTCGCCTGATGCTGGCTAGGCCTCGGCTAGGCCAGCAGGCCGGAGATGATGTCGGCCGCCGGTCCGGCTTGCGCGTGCTGGAACGACGCTCCGGCCCACAACGGAAATCCGTTCGGGTCCTCGAGGGCCGCGGCAGCTTCCCGGATCGGCGAGGTCATCTGGTTGACCTCCGGGTAGCCCAGCGGCGCCACGTTGTCGAGCATCCGGGTGAAATCGTTTTCCAGCCCGCGCGCATAGCGCCCCGAGAACGCCCGTGTGACAACGGTGGTGGCGAACAGCGGATTCTTCATGGCCGTGCGGTGCGCGGGGTTGGTGCCCGCCTCGTCGGCCAGCAGCAATGCGGTGCCGACCTGCGCGGCCGCCGCCCCCCGGTTCAACGCGTCGGCGACGTCGCGCGCGGTACCGAGGCCACCGGCCGCGATGAGCGGTACGTCGTGCGCACTGCGGATCCGGGCGAGCAACTGGTGCAGCGACTCGTTCGCGGGCTCCCTGTCGGGGGCGAACGTGCCGCGGTGTCCGCCGGCGGCCGGTCCCTGGACGACCAGGCTGTCTGCGCCGGCAGCGACGGCCACACCGGCCTCATAGGCCGAGGTCACTGTGACCATCACCAGCAGTCCTAGCGCCCCCAACCGGTGGACGACGTCGGGTGACGGCACGCCGAAGGTGAAGGAAACCAGCTCGGGGCGCACATCGGCCACCACCTCGAGCTTGCGCTCCCAATCGTCGTCGTCGCCGTACTCGGGCCGGCCGACCTCGACCTGATAATGATCGGCGATCTCGACGAGTTCATCCGCGTAGTACTCCAGCTGCAGCCAATCGGCGACGCTGGGTTGGGGCACGAACAGGTTGACGCCGAGCGGGCCGGTGGTCGCCGCGCGCGCCGCTGCGATGTCAGCGGCGAACTGCTCGGCGGTGCGGTGCCCGCCCGGGATGAAACCCAGCCCTCCCGCGTTGGACACCGCGGCGGCCAGCGCCGGGGTGCCGGGACCGCCGGCCATCGGCGCACCCACGATGGGAACCGCGATGTCCCAAAAGCCCAGTACCATCTGCGCTAATTTACCATCGCCCGAAGTTGTTGGGGCAGATGGCGTTTCGAGCTGTACGGACCGACAACAGCAGCGCCGTACCGTTGGCTCAGCAGCTTGCGGGCCACTGCGTTGACCTCCTCGAGCTCCACCTCGTCGATCCGCCGCAGCGTGTGCTCGATACTGCGGTGCCTGCCGTAGTTTAGTTCGTTTCGGCCCAGGCGGCTCATCCGGGAACTTGAATCCTCCAGCCCCAGGACCAGCCCGCCGCGCAGTGAGCCCTTGGCGATCCGGCATTCGGCGTCGGTGATGCCGTCGCGGGCCACCGCGCCGAGCACTTCGCCGGTCACCCGCATGACGTCGGGGAAACGCTCCGGCAGGCACGCGGCGTACACCGACAGCGCGCCGCTGTCGGCGAACATGTCGAGCGAGGAGCAGATCGAGTAGGCCAGCCCGCGCAGCTCGCGCACCTCTTGGAAGAGCCTGGAGCTCAGACCGCCTCCCAGCGCGGTGTGCAACACCGACAGCGCCCAGCGGTGCCCCCAGCCGCGCCCCGGCGTGCGCACGCCCAGCGCCACGTGGGTCTGCTCGGACTCGCGGTGGTTCAGCGCCAGGCGGGATGCCGCCTGCACCCGTCCCGCGCCCTTGCGGGGGGCCACGGACCGGCGTCCGCGGACCAGATGCGCACCGAAGTGCTCGCGCACCAGAGCGACCACCCGGCCGTGCTCGACGTTGCCGGCCACCGCGACGACCATGCGTTCCGGCCGGTAGCGGCGCACGTGAAAGGAGTGCAGCTGGGTCCGCGTCATCGCCGACACGGACTCCGCGGTGCCGATCACCGGGCGGCCCAACGGGTGGTCGCCGAACAGCGCCGACAGGAACATGTCGCCGAGCGCGTCCTCCGGGTCGTCGTCGCGCATGGCGATCTCCTCGAGGACGACGTCACGTTCGAGCTCGACGTCCTCGGCGGCGCAGCGACCGTTGAGGACAACGTCGGCGACCAGCTCGACCGCGAGCTCCAGGTCATTGTCCAGCACGTGCGCGTAGTAACAGGTGTGCTCCTTGGCGGTGAACGCGTTCAGCTCCCCGCCGACGGCATCCATCGCCTGCGCAATGTCCACCGCGGTGCGGGTCGGGGTCGCCTTGAACAGCAGGTGCTCCAGGAAGTGCGCGGCCCCGGCCACGGTCGAGCCCTCGTCCCGCGAGCCGACCCCCACCCACACCCCGACCGACGCGGAGCGCACGGCGGGCAGATACTCGGTGACCACCCGCAGCCCACCTGGCAGGGTGGTGCGGCGCAGTGCAGCACGGTGTTCCGGTTTCGATTCGGTGCCGTGCCCACCCCGGCGCAGGGAAGCCACGGCAAGGGACCTGGACCCGGCGGGCGGGTCGGCTACCGGCCCCCGACGATCACCTCGCGGCATCGGCAGGTGCGGCCCCCGAGTCGGAAAGCGTCTCGGAAGCGGCACTGTCGTCGACCAGGACCAGCGAGATCTTGCCCCGCTTGTCGATGTCGGCGATCTCGACCCGCAGCTTGTCACCGACGCTGGCGACGTCCTCGACCTTCGCGATGCGCTTGCCCTTGCCGAGCTTGGAGATGTGGACCAGACCGTCACGACCGGGCAGCAGCGACACGAACGCCCCGAAGTCCGTGGTCTTGACCACGGTCCCCAGGAACCGCTCGCCCACCGTCGGGAGCTGCGGGTTGGCGATCGCGTTGATCCGATCGATGGCGGCCTGCGCGGACGGGCCGTCGGTGGCGCCGACGAACACGGTGCCGTCGTCCTCGATGGAGATCTGCGCGCCGGTTTCCTCGGTGATGGCGTTGATGACCTTGCCCTTGGGGCCGATGACCTCGCCGATCTTGTCCATCGGGACCTTGATGGTGGTCACCCGCGGGGCATACGGGCTCATCTCGTCGGGTGCGTCGATCGCCTCGGCCATGACCTCCAGAATGGTCAGCCGGGCGTCTTTGGCCTGCTCGAGCGCGCCCGCGAGCACCTGGGACGGAATCCCGTCCAGCTTGGTGTCCAGCTGCAGCGCGGTGACCATGTCCTTGGTGCCGGCGCACTTGAAGTCCATGTCGCCGAACGCGTCCTCGGCGCCGAGGATGTCGGTCAGGGTCACGAAGCGACGCTCGGTGCGGCCGTCGACCTCGACGTCGTCGGAGACCAGGCCCATCGCGATGCCGGCCACCGGCGCCTTCAGCGGCACCCCGGCGTTGAGCATCGCCAGGGTGGAGGCGCAGACCGATCCCATCGACGTCGAACCGTTGGAACTCAGTGCCTCCGAGACCTGGCGGATCGCATACGGGAAGTCCTCGACGCTGGGCAGCACCGGCATCAGCGCCCGCTCGGCCAGCGCGCCGTGCCCGATCTCGCGCCGCTTGGGTGTACCGACGCGGCCGGTCTCGCCGGTGGAGAACGGCGGGAAGTTGTAGTGATGCATGTAGCGCTTGGTCGTCTCGGGCCCCAGCGAGTCGATCCGCTGGGCCATCTTGACCATGTCCAGCGTGGTCACGCCCAGGATCTGGGTTTCGCCGCGCTCGAACAGCGCGCTGCCGTGCGCCCGCGGCACCACGGCGACCTCGGCGCTCAGCGCGCGGATGTCGGTGACGCCCCGGCCGTCGATGCGGAAGTGGTCGGTCAGGATGCGCTGGCGGACCAGCTTCTTGGTCAGCGACCGGAAGGCGGCGCCGACCTCCTTCTCCCGGCCTGCGTAGGTCCCGGAATCCCCAGCCAGCCGCGCCAGCACCTGCGCCTTGAGCTCGTCGGTGCGGTTGTTGCGCTCGTTCTTGTCGGCGATGGTCAGCGCCGCGGCCAGCTCGTCGGTGGCCACCGAGGCGACCGAGTAGTAGACGTCCTCGCCGTACTCCGGGAACACCGGGTACTCGCCGATGGGTTTGGCGGCCCGGTCGGCCAGCTCCCCCTGGGCCTTGCACAGCGTGGCGATGAAGGGCTTCGCAGCTTCCAGACCCTGAGCCACGACGCTCTCCGTCGGTGCAGGGGCACCGCCCTCGACGAGCTCGATGACGTTCTCGGTCGCCTCGGCCTCGACCATCATGATCGCCACATCCGACTGGCCCTGTCCGCCTTCGCCGACGATGCGCCCGGCCACCACCATGTCGAAGACGGCCCGTTCGAGCTGCTCGACCGTGGGGAAGGCCACCCAGGTGCCGTCGATGAGCGCGACGCGCACACCGCCGATCGGGCCGGAGAACGGCAGGCCGCTCAGCTGCGTGGACGCCGAGGCGGCGTTGATCGCCAGCACGTCGTAGAGGTCGTTGGGATCCAGGCTCAGGATCGTGACCACGACCTGGATCTCGTTGCGCAGGCCGTCGGCGAACGACGGGCGCAGCGGGCGGTCGATGAGCCGGCAAGTCAGGATCGCGTCGGTGGAGGGCCGCCCCTCACGGCGGAAGAACGACCCGGGGATGCGGCCGGCCGCATACATGCGCTCCTCGACGTCGACTGTCAGCGGGAAGAAATCGAAATGCTCCTTGGGGTTCTTGCTGGCGGTGGTCGCCGACAGCAGCATGTTCTCGTCGTCCAGGTAGGCGACGACGGCCCCGGCGGCCTGCTGGGCCATCCGGCCGGTTTCGAAACGAATCGTGCGGGTGCCGAAGCTTCCGTTGTCGATAACGGCGGTGGACTCGAACACACCCTGGTCAATCTCAGCTACAGACATCTGCGTCCGTACAGCCTCTCTGGATAGTCAGCTTTTTTGCGTCGCCATGCTCGCTTCGAGAGACCTGGCCTGGATACGAAAGCGGCCATCGATCGAAGCAGCCGGACACGAGCCCGGCAGCCACTACCGAAGACCGGTCGATACAGACTCAGCAACTCCGTCATGACACGCTGGGACGGCACACGCAGATCGCGTGAACCCCACCTGATCGGGCCGATGAGGGCCAGAACGACCTCACTCTACACGCCGATCCGGCTCGGCGAACCGGCGCCGGCACGCACTGACGATCGTCAGGACTGACCGGCCGCCCCGTGCACACCGGCGGCACGCACGGGAGGCACGCACTGGAGACACGCCCGGAAATTCGACTTTCGAACGAGAACGTCCTTGAGATTCGAGCAGGTCCGAACAGGTCCGAACAGGTCCGAAGCGTCGGCGCCGAAAGGGGCCGCGTCAGGTCAGCGACGCAGACCCAAGCGCTCGATGAGGGAGCGGTAGCGCTCGACGTCAAGCTGGGAGACGTACTTCAGCAGTCGCCGCCGACGCCCGACCAGCAGCAAAAGGCCCCGCCGCGAGTGGTGGTCGTGCTTGTGCACCTTGAGGTGCTCGGTCAGATCCGCGATCCGCTTGGTCAGCATCGCGACCTGCGCCTCAGGGGAACCCGTGTCGGTCCCGTGCAGGCCGTAGGTGGCCAGGATCTCTTTTTTCTGCTCGGCTGTCAGCGCCACGAAAACAACTCCATCAATCGGTCCGCGATGAGTGAGATATTTCGGCGCGGCCACCGCGAACCGCAGCACGCGCCAATGTCGCCCGGGAGTCTAGCAGCCGAACGAAGCGGCCCCGCTTCGTCAATCCCCGCTTCGACCGTCTTTGAGCAGGGCGCGCGTACGTTCGGTATCTGCACCCATCTCCTCGATCAGGTCGCTGACCGCATCGAATTTCTTCTGGCCGCGGATACGTGCGACGAAGTCCAACGCCACATGCTGCCCATACAGATCGGCGGTCCTGTCCAGCACGAACGCCTCGACTGTGCGGGTGCGCCCGGAGAAGGTCGGATTGGTGCCGACCGACACTGCGGCCTGATAACGCTGCCCCGGCACCACGGTGCCTGTCACCGGTCCATGTCCCAGCACGGTCAACCAGGCGGCGTACACGCCGTCGGCCGGGATGGCGGCATACATCGGCGGCGCCACGTTGGCGGTCGGATAGCCCAACCGGGCGCCTCTCCCATAGCCGCGGACGACGACGCCCTCGACGCGGTGCGGGCGGCCCAGCGCCTCGGTGGCCGCCATCACGTCGCCCGCGTCGACGCACGACCGGATATAGGTGGAGGAGAACGTCACGTTCTCGTTGCTGTGATGCTCGGACAGCAGCGACATCGACTCGACGGCGAAACCGAATCGCTCACCCGCCTTGCGCAGGGTGTCGACGTTGCCTGCCGCCTTCTTGCCGAAAGTGAAGTTCTCCCCCACCACGACCTCCACCACATGCAGGTTCTCCACCAGCAGCTCGTGGACGTAGCGCTCAGGGGTGAGCCTCATGAAGTCCGTCGTGAACGGCATCACCAGGAAGACGTCGATGCCCATCTCCTCGACCAGTTCGGCGCGGCGGGCGAGCGTCGTCAGCTGGGCCGGATGGCTACCGGGATAGACGACCTCCATCGGGTGTGGGTCGAAGGTCATCAGCACGGACGGTACGTTGCGTGCGCGGGCCGCCTTGACCGCGTGGGCGATCAGTTCGGCATGTCCCCGGTGCACACCGTCGAACACCCCGATGGTGAGGACACATCTGCCCCAGTCCGTGGGGATCTCATCTTGGCCGCGCCAGCGCTGCACGGCCTCAAGCCTACGGCTCCCGGTCGCGCGTCGCGGCGTAACGTCCGGTTGGCACGATGCGGCCGGCGCACGTGCCGGTTCCGGTCCAGTGCCTAAACTTCTGGCTTGTGAGGGCTGACGACGAACAGGGTGGCCTGACCGCGGTCGGTCAGGATTACCTCAAGGCCATCTGGAACGCCCAGGAGTGGTCGCCGAAAGATGCCCCGCACAAGGTAAGCACAAAGATGCTGGCGGCCAGGATCGGGGTGTCGGCGAGCACGGCCTCGGAGTCCATTCGCAGACTTGCCGAACAGGGCCTCGTCGACCACGAGAAGTACGGCGCGGTGTCGTTGACCGAGGCGGGCCGGCGGGCCGCGCTGGAGATGGTTCGCCGGCACCGGCTGCTGGAGACCTTCCTGGTCAACGAACTCGGCTACGACTGGGACGAGGTTCACGACGAGGCCGAGGTGCTCGAACACGCGGTGTCGGATCGTCTGGTGGCCCGCATCGACGCGAAGCTGGGATTCCCGCAGCGCGACCCGCACGGCGACCCGATCCCGGCCACCGACGGGCAAGTGCCCACGCCTCCGGCGCGACAGCTCTGGGCCTGCGGCGACGGCGACTGCGGGACCGTGGCGCGCATCTCCGATGCCGACCCGGAAATGCTGCGCTATTTCGCCGACGTCGGGATCAATCTCGACTCGCGGCTGCAGGTGCTGACCCGCCGCGAATTCGCGGGGATGATCTCGGTGGCGATCAAAACCGCCGACGGCGCCGAGACGACGGTCGAACTGGGCAGCCCCGCGGCGCGGGCGATCTGGGTGGTGGGCTGAACGGCGGGATTGCGCTCCTGGCGATGCGGGTGCCTGTCGTCGAGGCTGTAATTGTGCAGGCCCCCACTCGCACTGTGTCTGCAGATTTACCGGCTCGGTGAAGGGTCTACAGCGTCGCCGGGCGGATCACCACCACCGACGTGGTCCGGGGCCCCTCGTCGCGCAGCAGCGCCATCACGCGGCCGTCGGGGCCGCAGGCGGCGTAGACGCCGTCGATGTCTGCCGCCGACAGGGGCCGGCCGTGTCCGGTGGCCACGGCCTCCTCGGCGGTCAGGTCGCGGCGGGCGAACATCAGCAGGCAGGCTTCGTCCAGGGTATGGGTCAGCGTGGGCCGCTCGGCCAGGTCGTCGAGCGAGTTCGCCTGGTCCAGCCCGAAGCGGCCGACGCGCGTGCGCCGCAGCGACGTCAGATGCCCGCCCACTCCCAGCGCAGCCCCCAGATCGCGGGCCAGCGCCCGGACGTAGGTGCCCGACGAACAGTCGACCTGCACATCGAGGTCGACACACTCGCCGTGGGATCGGCGCGCCACCACGTCGAAGCGGTCGATGCGCACCGGCCTGGCCGCCAGTTCGACGGGCCGGCCCTCGCGGACCAGGCGGTAGGCGCGCCGGCCGTCCACCTTGATGGCGCTGACGGCCGAGGGCACCTGCGCGATGTCGCCGCGCAGCCCGCCGACCGCGGCGGCGATCGCCCCGTCGGTCAGGTGCCCGGCCGGGACGCCGCGCAGCAGTTCGCCGTCGGCATCCTCGGTGGACGTGGTCTGCCCGAGCCGGACGGTGGCCGCATAGGACTTGGGCGCCGCCGTCAGCAGGCCGAGGATCTTGGTGGCGCGGTCGATTCCGATCACCAGCACACCCGTGGCCATGGGGTCCAGCGTGCCGGCGTGCCCGACCCGGCGCGTGGAGAAGATGCGCCGACACCGCGCCACGACGTCGTGGCTGGTCATCCCCGCCGGTTTGTCGACCACGGCCAATCCCGGTTCACGCCCCGGTTCACGCCCTGGTCCGCACGGACCGTCGCTCATAGGACGATCCTCACAGGACGATCGCGGTGAGTACCAGCCCGCGCTCGACCGACCAGCGGCCCCGCAGCGCGGTGAGCGGCGGACCCGACAGCGCCTGCGGATCGATCAGGATCTTCGAGACGAACGCCCCCATGGTCCCGGCGCCGGACGGGTCGACGTCGAACATGATGTGTGCGTCCTCGAAGCCGAGCCACCTGTTCGTCAACGGGAACCACGCCTTGTACGTCGCCTCCTTGGCGCAGAACAGGATCCGGTCCCAGTGCAGGCCGTCGGGCAACGCGGCGATCTCGTGGCGCTCCTCGTTCAGCGTGATCGCGTCCAGCACCCCGTTGGGCAGCACGTCGTGCGGTTCGGCGTCGATGCCGACCGAACGCACCGCGTCGGCGCGGCCCACCACCGCCCCGCGGTAGCCCGTGCAGTGGGTGAGGCTGCCCACCACGCCGTCGGGCCAGCAGGGTTGTCCCTTGTCGCCCTTGAGGATCGGCACCGGCCCCACACCGAGCTGACCCAGTGCGGTGCGGGCACAGTGCCGCACGGTCACGAACTCGTTGCGCCGCTTGGCAACCGACTTGGCGATCAACGGCTCCTCTTCGGGCAGCGGCGCCAAACCCGGCGGGTCACAGTACAGCTCCGAATACGCGAGGTCCTGCGACACCGTCTCGGGCAGCACCGCCGACACCAGCATGCGCGCCGTCATCGGGACTGCCGCTGGCGCACTCGATCCCGGAACTTGGCGGCCTGCTCGCGCATCTGCGGGGTGATCTCGAAGTGGCCGCCGAAGTCGTTGAGGTAACCGGGCGGGTACTGGGGGTCGGGCAGCACTTGGCGTAGCCAGCTGTGGGGCTTACGGCGCCGCCACTCACGCGGGTAGCCCACCGAGACCTCCTCGAAACGCACGTCGTCGTACCAGGTGGTGCGTGGGATGTGCAGGTGGCCGTAGACCGAGCACACGGCGTTGTAGCGGGTGTGCCAGTCGGCGGTCTTGGTGGTCCCGCACCACAGCGAGAACTCCGGGTAGAACAACACGTCACAGGGATCGCGGACCAGCGGAAAATGATTGACCAACACGGTCGGCGTCATCCAGTCGAGCTGTTCGAGCCGGGCGCGGGTGGTGGCCAGCCGGTCCCGGCACCACGCGTCGCGGGTGGCGTAGGGCTCCGGCGACAGCAGGAACTCGTCGGTGGCCACCACGTTGCGCTCCCGCGCGATCGTCAGGCCCTCGGCTTTGGACGTGGCCCCCTCCGGTAAAAAGCTGTAGTCGTAGAGCAGGAACAGCGGCACGATCGTGGCCGGGCCGCCGCGTTCGGTCCACACCGGGAACGGATGTTCGGGCGTGACCACGCCCATCTGGTCGCACATGGTGACCAGGTACTCGTAGCGGCTGCGCCCGAAGATCTGCTTGGGGTCCCGGCTGGTGGTCCACAGCTCGTGGTTGCCCGGCACCCAGATCACCTTGGCGAACCGCCGCCGCAGCAGGTCGAGCGTCCAGCGGATCTCGTCGGTGCGTTCGGCGACGTCGCCCGCGACGATCAGCCAGTCCTCCGGGGACGACGGGTGCAGCGACTCGGCGATCGGCTTGTTGCCCAGGTGCCCGGTGTGCAGGTCGGACACCGCCCACAGGGTGGGCTGGGGTGTGGGCTGGGGTGTGGGCTGGAGAGTGGGCTGGGGTGTGGGTCGTCCCCCGCTCGTCGACTCCCGCCCGGCCATGGACAACCAGCCTAACGACCCGCACCGAGCGAGCCCGGCCGCATCCGTCGTTTACCCGGGTTCGGCTGTGACGGCGACCACGCGACTTGTACACTCCCGGCGAAGAGACCGCCGAGGGCATCGGGCCGAGAGCATCAGGGGGTGTCGTGTTCGCCAACGTGCGTCTACTGGGCGCGCTGGGGGCAGTGCTCACAGCGGTCATCGGCGGCGCGTCAGGCTGGCAAAGCGCCCCGGCCGCACCGGGAACACCAGGCCCTGCTTGGCCCGTCGAGCTGCGGTCGACGGGCCGGCCGCTGGAAACGACCATGAAGAGCCCGATCCTGGCGACCACCGACCCGCGTCCGTTCGACGCATGCGAAGACATCCCGTTTGACGCCCTGCAACGGCTGGGCCTGGTGTTCACCCCGCCCGAACATGAGGACGGCCTGCGCTGCCACTTCGACGCGGGCAACTATCAGCTGGCCGTGGAACCCATCATCTGGCGCACCTACGCCCAGACGCTGCCCCCCGACGCGGTCGAGACCACCATCGCGGGCCACCGCGCCGCGCAGTACTGGGTGATGAAGCCGACCTATCACAACGACTTCTGGTACCGATCCTGCATGGTCGTGCTGAAGACCAGCTACGGCGTGATCCAGCAGGCGCTGTATTACTCGACCGTCTACTCCGACCCCGACGTCGACTGCATGGCGACCAACCTGCAGCGCGCCAACGACCTCGCGCCGTACTACAAGTTCTGACCGGATCCGGCCGGGCCGGGGTGGGAATAGCCTGGGCACCGTGAGTACGACAGCGGCCCGCCCCGCCCGAACCGACCTGCGCGACCTGACCGAGCAGGCGGGCGACCGCGTCCTGAGCCGGCTGCTGGGCCTGCCGCGGGCGAGCACCGAGTTCACCGTGGACCGCCTCGAAATCCCGATGCGCGACGGGGTGCGGCTGGTGGCCGACCACTACGCCCCCATCACCTCGACTCCCGCGGGGACGCTGCTGGTGCGCGGGCCCTACGGGCGCCAGATTCCGTTCTCCACGGTGTTCGCCCGGCCCTACGCGGCCCGGGGTTACCACGTCGTACTGCAGAGCGTACGGGGCACCTTCGGGTCGGGCGGCGCGTTCGAGCCCATGGTCAACGAAGCCTCCGACGGCGCCGACACCGCCGCCTGGCTGCGTGAGCAGCCGTGGTTCACCGGCCGCTTTGCCACCCTCGGTGTGTCCTACCTGGGGTTCACCCAATGGGCGCTGCTGGCGGATCCTCCGCCGGAACTGGCCGCCGCCGTCATCACCGCGGGTCCCCACGATTTCAACGCTGCCGTCTGGGATACCGGTTCGTTCACCTTCAGAGACTTTCTGGGTTGGAGCGACCTGGTCGCACGTCAGGAGGACCCGCAGCGCCTGCGCGCCGTGCTGCGCCAACTCCAGGCCAACCGCAAGCTCACGCGGGCCGCCGCCGTGCTGCCGATGGGTGTCGGGGCGCGGACCCTGCTGGGCGAGGGCGCACCATGGTTCGAATCATGGGTCGAAAACAGCGATCCGCAGGACCCGTACTGGGATGCGATGCGGTTCACCGGGGCGCTGGACCGCGTGCGGGTGCCGGTGCTGCTGGTCGGCGGCTGGCAGGACATCTTTGTGCGCCAAACCCTGCAGCAGTACGCGCACCTGCGCGACCGAGGCGTCGACGTCGCGCTCACGGTCGGGCCGTGGACGCACGCCCAACTGCTCACCAAGGGGCTGAGCACCAGCATTCGGGAATCCCTCGACTGGCTCGGCGCCCACCTGGGTAGCGCGCCGGCACGGCGCCGGCCCAGCCCGATCCGCGTCCGCGTCACCGGGCAGGGCTGGCACTCCCTTCCCGACTGGCCGCCCGCCACCACCGGACGCGCGCTGTACCTGCGCCCCGGCGGTCACCTGGGCGAGACAGCCCCCACGGACCCGGCGGGTCTGGCACCGGCGACATTCCGCCACGAGCCCACCGATCCGACACCCACCGTCGGCGGTCCGCTGCTGTCGCCGGGCGCCGGTTACCGCGACGACACCGGGTTGGCGGCACGTGACGACGTGCTGAGCTTCACCAGCACCACCCTCACCCACGATCTGTGCGTGTACGGGAGCCCGGTGGTCGAGTTGGTGCACACCTCGGACAATCCCCACGTCGACTTGTTCGTCCGGGTGAGCGAAGTGGACGCCAAGAGCCGGTCCCGCAATGTCAGTGACGGCTATCGGCGGCTGGCGCCCCCAGGCGCGGTCACCGACACGGTCAGAGTCGAACTCGACGGAATCGCCCACTGCTTCCGGGCCGGCTCACGCATCCGTCTCCTGATCGCCGGCAGTTGGTTTCCCCGCTATGCGCGCAACCTCGGCACGGGCGAACCGGCGCTGACCGGCGAGCGGTCCGAGCCGGCCATCCACACGGTGCACTACGGGCGCTCGCGGCTGGTGCTTCCCGTGGGTCCGCCGGATGTGTCGGCCGATCGCGTCGCGGACTCGGGCGGCGAACCCGGTTGAGGCTGATGCGAATTCCCGGGTAGGTGTTTGGGGGCACGCCCCGTCCTGTGCAGCCGTCAGCGGTGGATCGGCAGCACGTCGAGCACCAACCAACGTCCTTTCTCTTTTGCGAGCAGCACTTGGAGCGCGATCACGGTGTGGCGGGCGACGATATCGGGCCTGCTCTGGGTGCCGCGCATGAGTACCGCGACCCTGGCCGCGGACTGACTGATCCCTTCCACGCCCGCGGCGACCAACTCGACGTCGGCGGTGACCATGTTCTTGGCCATCGCAGCGGTGGCCTTGCTGTAACGCTGCTTGAACGCGCCAACCCGATCGGGCGCCATCAAAGCTGTGGCGCGGTTGAGGGATGCGGTCGGGTCCAGCGGCGAAAACGACGAACTTGCCTGTGCCATGCTGGCGGCGATCCGCGCCACCGTGGACGAATCCTGGTCGATATCGCGAATCGGCGACATCACCCGGAAATATCCGACGGCAACCATGGCCGCGATCGCGCCGGTCATCACCGTGGCGACGATCAGTCGTATCCACGGATGGGCGTCACCGGTGCCGATGGTCACCGAATAGCGCCGTCGCCAAACGACATTCGCGACCACCGATGCGACCACCAACAGTGTCAGCGCCGAGCAGGCAGCAGCCCACCACGCCGGCCAGCGCAGCATGATCCCGATCGCCGCCAGCGCCGCGATGATCGCCGCGGGCGCGATCACATCGAAAAGCATTGCCCGCCAGAAGTTTCGCCGGAACAGCACGCCAGACAGCTTCCTTAACTTCTTCATCCAACAGTGACCATTCTGGAGATCAGGAGTTTGCCATCTACGTTGCTGACGTCGAGCAGGAGGTTCCAGGACATTCTCTGAGGTTTGGGGTCGTCGCCCTGGCTTACCGACGCGGCGATCACCATGACTGTATCGGTGCGGGTGGCCTGGCTCGGCGGTGCGGGCACCGGCGATGCGGAACGCTGAGCGGCAGCGTCATTCCCCGAAAGCGACTGCGGGGATTCGAGGGCCACCGCTTCGATACGTCCCACACTATGTAGGTGTTTGTGCAGCACGTCGCGGTAAGGCGCCAGCTCCGAGTCGAAATCCGCGTTGAATGCTCCCGCCGTCCCCTCGCGCAAGCGGCGGAAGTTGGCGTCGAGGTCACTGGCCGTGGTGGAGATGAACGTGCGCGTCCACTCGGCGGCAGCGGTCATGACGCGCGCGTTGTAGGCGCGTTTGTCGACATCATCGCGATAAGCCGACCAGAGGAACAGCCCCAGCCCCAGCAGGGCAACCGAGGCCAGCACCAGGACCGTCGACGCGGCCCCGTATCCAGAGAAGACCCGAGTTGCCCCCGCGTGGCCGTGGCCGTCTTCGGCGCGGGGCGGGTCGCCGATCGCGTCGGCTCCGTCCGCGAGTTCGCAACCCGGCTCCGCTGCCGGTCCGTCGACGGTTTCACCTTCAGCCAT
>NZ_JBYCLC010000277.1:0-8707 GCF_057473685.1 Mycobacterium sp. TH-M116
AGATTGTTGTGTGGTAACTCCAATCATCCCAGCTCAGAGGGCACTTTCCTTATTCCGACACCCGATCAACAGCCAATTCATCCGTGGATCGAGGCTAAGCTGGGTGGATGCGTCGGCTCGCGGCGATCCTGCTGATCCTGGCTGCGGCGGCGTGCGGGTCGAACCAGGTGAGCTCGCCGTCGAGAACACCTGCCGCGTGCAAAGATTCCGAGGGGCCCAGCGACGACACGGTGCGCCGGGCAGTGGCTTCGGTCCCGATCGCGATCCCGGGCACCACCTGGGTCGAAATCGCGCGTGGACACACCGGCAACTGCCGGCTGCACTGGGTGCAGCTCATCCCGACGATCGCCAGCGAGTCGACCCCCCAGCAGCTGATCTTCTTCGACCACAACATCCCGCTGGGCGAACCGACCCCGAACCCGAAACCGTACATCACTGTGCTGAAGCCGTCCGATGACACAGTCACGGTTCAGTATCAGTGGCGCGTCGGCAACGACGAGCCCTGCTGTCCCTCCGGCCACGGCGTCGTGAAATTCCAGATCGGCCCGAACGGCAAGCTGAACACTCTCGGCAAGGTCCCGAATCAGTAGGGCTTACGACGCCTGGGGGAGCGCCTGGCCCCGCAGGCGCGATATCCGGGCTCGCGCCTCGTTCATCGGCCGCGCGTTCGGGCACGTCATCGAGCTGAGCGGGCGGTGTTCACGCGGATTGCTTCCTGGCTTGCTGCCTGCGAAGGTGGCCAGAACCGGATTCAGGGCGTGACGGCACCCGGCAGGTTCTCGGGGTGCAGCATCTCGGCGTAACGCAGCTCGTCAGGGATGCCGAAGCCGTCGACCAGCGTTTGCGCGTGCGGGCGCAGCGCTCGGCACCGGTCGTTGATCCCGCGGGTGACCGCCTTGGCCCGATCGGTGGACAGGTAGCGATGCTCGACATACCAGGCTTTGTCCTCCTCGATCACCGACAGCGCATAGAGGTCGCAGACCAGCTCCAGCACGTCGCGTGCCGGCTGATCCTCGCACGAGTCGATGCCGGCGACGAAGGCCTCCAGGATCACCCGGTCGATGTGCGCGGTCGCGGCGTGCAGCACGTGATCCTGCACGGCGTTGAACGCGTCGAAAGCCGCCATCTCCTTGGATTTGGCCTGCAGCCGGCGCGCGACGGATGACAGCAGATACTCTTCGCGGTCCTCGAACATCTTGATCTGCGTGCCGCGGTTGAACAGGCTGCCCTCCTCCTCGTTGTCTTGCCGGGCATCCACGATGGTCTGGATGATGGTCGCCGCCGCGGTGCGTTTGACGACGCGGTCGCTGACGGTGCCGGCGGCAAAGCGCACCCATTCGACCGGGCTCATGCTGCGGATGTCGTCGGCGTAGGCCGTGAGCAGTTCCTTGGCGACCAGCTGGGTCAGCACGTGGTTGTCGCCCTCGAACGTGGTGAACACGTCGGTGTCGCCGCGCAGGCCGACCAGCCGGTTCTCGCCCATGTAGCCCGCGCCGCCGCAGGCTTCCCGCGCCTCCTGGATGGAGCGGCTGGCGTGCCAGGTGTTGGCCGCCTTCAGCCCGGCGGCGCGCGATTCCAGCTCGCGCTGCTCCTCGGCGTCGGGTGCGTCGGCGGTCTGGATGTCGTGGCATTTGCCGACGAGCTCGTTCTGGGCGAACTGCAGCGCATAGGACTTCGCGATCAACGGGAACAGCCGGCGCTGGTGCACCAGGTAGTCCATGATCAGCACTTCGGTGCCGGCGTCGTCGGGTGCGCTGAACTGCCTGCGCTGCAACGCATATCGGGTGGCGATGTCCAGTGAGACGCGCGCCGCGGCGCCGGCGCTGCCGCCCACGGTGATCCGGCCGCGCACCAGGGTGCCCAGCATCGTGAAGAACCGCCGGTTGGGGTTGTCGATCGGCGAGGTGTACGTACCGTCCGGCGCCACGTCGCCGTATTTGTTCAGCAGGTTGACCCGCGGGACCCGCACGTGGTCGAACATGATGCGGCCGTTGTCGACACCGGGCAGGCCGCCCTTGTACTCGCAGTCCGAGGTCGTCACGCCGGGCAGGTCGTTGCCGTCGGCGTCGCGGATCGGGACCAGCAGGCAGTGCACGCCGTGGTTGACCGGCTTGCCCTCCTCGGTGGTGATCAGCTGCGCGAAAACCGCTGCCATGGTGGCTGTTTCGGCGGCACCGCCGATGTAGTCCTTGCGTGCCGACGGGGTGGGGGAGTCGATGACGAACTCCTGGGTCTCGGCGTCGTAGGTCGCGGTGGTCTCCAGCGACTGCACGTCGCTGCCGTGGCCCGTCTCTGTCATTGCGAAACAGCCGGACAACTCGAGGCTGATGATCTTCTTGACGTGGGCTTCGTGGTGCCGGCCGGTGCCCAGGTTCTCGACGGCGCCGCCGAACAGGCCCCACTGCACCCCGGCTTTGACCATCAGCGACAGGTCCGACATCGCGAGCATCTCGATCATGGTGATCGCAGCCCCGACGTCGCCGGTGCCGCCGTGTTCCTTGCGGAAGGTGTCGCCGGCGGCGCCGAACGCGGCCATGATCCTCATCTGCTCGCCCACTTTGGTGCGCGCGATCACAGTGTTTGGCGTGTAATGCGGGCGGAACATGTCTTCGGTCATGGTGGCCCGCATCCGGTTTTTCACGTCGCGCCAACGCCCGTCCAGCGCGTTGCGCAGATGCTCGGCAGTGCCCGTCGCTCCCGGGGCCATCACCCGACCGTAGCCCGCGGTTCGCGCGGCAGAAACGACCACGTGACAATCTTGCGCGGACCCTGCACGCGCGTACGGATTCCCGGCCGATTCACCCGGTTGGTGGGGCCCGCTCCGGACGTGGCGCCCCGGTGCGGGGCCCGTGACTGCGCGGCAGCACCCAGAACCAGGCCAGCCCCGCCCACAGCGCACCGAAAAGCACCAGCATCGGGTTCCCGGTCACTGGGTGCCGCGGCGCGGCGGGATTGCGGCATTGTCGAGAAGCCGGCGCAGCACGCCGACCGCCTCCGCCAGCACCTGGTGCTCGACCGGCGCGAGTTCGGCCAGCTGCGGCTCGATCGCGGCCGCGCGGTCGACACGGACCGCGTTGAGCGTCTGCCGTCCCTCGGCCGTGATGTGGATGCGGACTGCGCGGGCGTCGTCGGGGTCGACCGTCCGCGTGACCAGGCCGGCCTCCTCGAGGCGTCGTACCTGTGTGGTCATCGTCGGTTGCGAACAGTGGTCGACGGCCGCCAGATCACCGATCCGGGCTTCGCCGTGCGCCTCGATGGTGGCGAGCAGCCTGGCCTGCGCCGCAGGCAACGGCATCCGGATCCGCTGGGTGGCCAGCCGGTTGAGGCGGGCGACCACCGCGAGCAGGTCCGCTCCGAGGCCCGGTTGCAGCTCGGACGTCGCGGCGTCAACGACTCCACCGACTCCGGCCACTCCGCTGTGATCGGCGGCGGATGGCTTCATGCCTCCATGGTTGCATAGCTACCCTAAGCGAGCTGCTGCGTGGATGCCGTGGTGCAAATCCCCAGCTGGCCGGGTGTTCTGGCGGGGCCCGCGCCCGCGGCCTGGCAGAATCAATCAAGTGACCGGCCCAAGACTCCTGCGTGCGAGCCGCCGTGGTGGACCACTGCAACCGGTGGAGTTGGCGCAGGCGTCGGTGATGGGTGCGCTGTGTGCGGTCATCGCGATCATCTCCGTAATCGTCCCGTTCGCCGCCGGGGTGGCCCTGCTCGGCACCGTGCCGACGGGGCTGCTGGCCTACCGCTACCGACTGCGTGTACTGCTCGCCGCGACGGTCGCCGCCGGGATGATCGCCTTCCTCATTGCCGGCTTGGGCGGATTGATGACGGTCATGCACGGGGCCTACGTCGGCGGGCTGATGGGATTCGTCAAGCGCCGGCGCCGGGGAACGCCGACGGTGATCGTCGTGTCCCTGATCGCCGGGGTGGTTTTCGGTGCCGTGACGCTCGGCATGCTGGTTGTCATGACCCGGCTGCGGCACCTGATCTTCCAGGTGATGACAGCGAACATCGACGGGGTCGCAGAGTTTTTGACCCGGATCCATCTGGCGCAGGCCGGCGCCGACGTCAAACGGTATTTCGCCGAGGGGCTGCACTACTGGCCGTGGATCCTGCTGGGTTACTACACCGTCGGCATCACGATCGTCTCGCTGATCGGCTGGTGGGCATTGTCCCGGCTGCTGCAGCGGATGAGCGAGATTCCTGACGTGCACAAACTGGACGTCTGGGACGGCGGCGAGGGCGAGAGGGCCGCGATAGGCCCCGTGCCGGTGCGGCTGGACAAGGTGCGCTTTCGCTACCCGCACGCCGCCCAGGATTCGTTGCGAGAGATCAGCCTGGACCTTCGGGTGGGTGAACATGTGGCGATCACCGGCGCCAACGGCTCCGGCAAGACCACGTTGATGTTGATCCTGGCGGGCCGGGAACCCACGTCGGGCACGGTGCGGCGCCCCGGTGCGGTCGGCCTGGGCAAGGTTGGCGGCACGGCCGTGGTGCTTCAGCATCCCGAAAGCCAGGTTCTGGGCACCCGCGTCGCCGACGACGTGGTGTGGGGCCTGCCGCCGGGCACCGAGATCGACGTGAACCGGCTGCTGGGCGAGGTGGGCCTGGACGGGCTCGCCGACCGCGACACCGGAAGCCTGTCCGGGGGCGAACTGCAGCGCCTGGCGCTGGCCGCGGCACTGGCCCGGGAGCCGTCGTTGCTGATCGCCGACGAGGTGACCACCATGGTCGACCAGCAGGGCCGGGAGGCCCTGCTGGGTGTGCTGTCGGGCCTCACCCAACGGCACCGGACCGCACTGGTGCACATCACGCACTACAACAACGAGGCGGAGTCGGCGGACCGCACGATCAACCTCAGCGATTCACCGGACAATGCCGACATGGTCGAGTCCGCGCCCACGCCGCTGCCGTCCGCGCCGGTCGCGCACATCTCCTGCGCGCCGGCGATCGAGCTCGTCGAGGTCGGTCACGAATACGCCAGCGGCACACCGTGGGCCAAACCCGCGCTGCGCGACATCAGCTTCGTCGTGGAGCAGGGGGACGGGTTGCTCATCCACGGCGGCAACGGGTCGGGCAAGTCGACCTTGGCCTGGATCATGGCCGGGCTGACGATTCCCACCACCGGTGCCTGCCTTCTCGACGGCCGGCCCACCCACGAGCAGGTCGGTGCGGTGGCGCTGTCGTTCCAGGCGGCCCGGTTGCAGCTGATGCGCAGCCGCGTCGACCTGGAAGTTGCCTCGGCCGCGGGTTTCTCGCACCGCGACCAAGACCGCGTCGCCGCGGCGCTGGCCAGCGTCGGGCTGGACCCCGCGCTGGCCAAACGCCGCATCGACCAGCTCAGCGGCGGTCAGATGCGCCGCGTGGCGCTGGCCGGGCTGCTGGCGTGTTCGCCGCGGGCGTTGATCCTTGATGAGCCGCTGGCCGGGCTGGACGCCACGAGCCAGCGCGGTCTGCTGCGCCTGCTGGAGGATCTCCGCCGCGAGCAGAGCCTGACCGTGGTGGTGATCTCCCATGACTTCGTCGGGCTGGAGGGCGTCTGCCCGCGCACCCTGCATCTGCACGACGGGATGTTGGAATCGGTGGCGACCGCGGCCGGAGGTGTTGCATGACGGCGACTGCGGGCGCACCGCTGAACGCGGGCCCGGAGCACGCTACGAGCCGGCGTCTGCCGCGGCCGGTGGTGTTGCTCGTCCCGGTGCCCGGGACGTCGACCATCCACCAACTGTGGGCCGGAACCAAACTGCTCGTGGTCTTCGGGATCTCGGTGCTGCTGACGTTCTACCCGGGGTGGGTGACGATCGCCGCGGTAGCGGCCCTGGTGGCGGCCGCGATACGGATTGCGCGCATTCCGCGGGGGGTGCTGCCGTCGGTTCCGCGCTGGCTGTGGGTGATCGTCGCGCTGGGCGGCATCACGGCCGCGCTGGGCGGCGGCAGCCCGGTGATCGCCGTGGGCGGCCTGCACCTGGGACTCGGCGGTTTCCTGCAGTTTCTGCGGATCACCGCGCTGTCGGTGGTCCTGCTCGGGCTGGGGGCGATGGTGTCCTGGACCACCAACGTCGCCGAGATCGGTCCCGCGATGGCGCTTTTGGGTCGCCCGCTGCGATGGCTGCGGGTCCCGGTCGACGAATGGGCGGTGGCGCTGGCACTCGCGCTGCGCGCCTTCCCGATGCTGATCGACGAATTCCAGGTGCTCTACGCCGCCCGTCGGCTGCGGCCCAGGCGGATACCGCGCGGCCGCAGGGCGCGGTTCCGGCGGCACGCGCTGGAGGTGATCGACCTGCTCGCCGCGGCCATCACCGTGACGCTGCGCCGCGGCGACGAGATGGGCGACGCTATCACCGCCCGCGGCGGGACCGGCCAACTCTCCGCTCACCCGGCGCGGCCGACAACGACGGACTGGGCGACCCTGGCGATCACGACCGCGGTGTGCGGCGCGGCGATCGGAGTGGAGATCGCGTTGCACCTGACCCGATGAGCACGGAACCTCAGACGCTGCGGGACCTGCTGCCGTCGCGTAACTTGGGCACGTGTCAGACAAGCACCGCAGCCGCCGCATTGTGGCTTCCCCGCAGGAGATCTGGGACGTCCTGGCGGATTTCGGATCGGTCAGTTCGTGGGCGGGCAACGTCGGCCACTCCTGCATCCTGTTCTCCGGTCCCGGCGGCGCAGCCGTCGGAACCGCGCGCCGGGTCCAGTTCAACCGCGAGGCCCTCATCGAGCGCATCATTGAGTTCGACCCGCCGCACGTGCTCGGCTACGACATCGAAGGCCTGCCCGGCCGGCTGCGCAGGGTGGCCAACCGATGGACGCTGGCGCCGGTCGCGGGTGGGGCGACCGTCGTGAGCCTGACCAGCACCGTCGAGGTCGGGCCCCGCGCACCGCACAAGCTGGCCGAACGCATTGTGTGCCTTGTCATGGCGCGGGAGTCCGGCCAAATGCTCGCCGGGCTCGCGAGCCGATTGGAAGATGCCCGTGTCTGATCGCCCCGATGTCGTCGTCATCATGACCGACGAGGAGCGCGCGGTGCCGCCGTACGAGACCGCCGACGTGCTCGCCTGGCGCGACCGGGTACTCACCGGTCGCAAGTGGTTCGACGAGCACGGGGTCAGTTTCGCCCGGCACTACACCGGCTCGCTGGCCTGCGTACCGAGCCGGCCCACGCTCTTCACCGGGCATTATCCCGACCTGCACGGGGTCACCCAGACCGACGGCATCGGCAAGGCGGCCGAGGACTCCCGCATGCGCTGGCTGCGCCCAGGCGAGGTGCCGACCCTGGGCAACTGGTTCCGCGCCGCGGGATACGACACCCACTACGACGGCAAGTGGCACATCTCTCATGCCGACCTCACCGACCGGGCAACGGGCCGCACGCTGGAAACCAACAATCACGACGGAGTCGTCGACCCCGTCGCCGTGCAGCGCTACCTGGCCGCCGACCCACTCGCGCCCTACGGCTTCTCGGGATGGGTCGGCCCGGAGCCGCACGGCGCTGCACTGGCCAATGCCGGCGTGCGTCGCGATCCGCTCGTCGCCGAACGGGTCGTCTCCTGGCTCTCCGACCGGTACGCACGCCGCCGGGCCGGGGACGCGGCGGCGCTGCGCCCATTCCTGCTGGTCGCCAGCTTCGTCAACCCCCACGACATCGTGCTGTTCCCGGCGTGGGCGCGTCGCAGCCCGCTCAAGTCGTCGTCGCCGCTGGACCCCCCGCCGGTGCCCCCCGCGCCGACGGGCGGCGAGGACCTGTCGACAAAGCCGGCAGCGCAGATCGCGTTCCGCGAAGCGTATTACTCCGGCTACGGCCCGGCCCCCGTGATCAACCGGGCCTACGAGCACGACGCCCAGCGCTACCGCGATCTGTACTACCGCCTGCACGCCGAGGTGGACGCGCCGATCGACCGCGTTCGGCGGGCCGTCACCGACAACGGTTCGGCCGACGCGGTGCTGGTGCGCACGGCCGACCACGGCGACCTGCTCGGCGCGCACGGCGGGTTGCACCAGAAGTGGTTCAACCTGTACGACGAGGCCACTCGCGTTCCCTTCGTGATCGCCCGCATCGGGGAGCGGTCCACGGTTCCCCGGGTCGTGACCGCGCCGACGTCGCATGTCGACCTGGTCCCCACGCTGCTGTCGGCCGCCGGCATCGACGTCGCTGCTGTCGTGTCCGGACTTGCCGAGTCTTTCTCGGAGGTCCACGAGCTACCGGGCCGCGACCTGATGCCCGTCGTCGACGGCGCGCCGGCCGACGAGACCCGCGCGGTCTACATGATGACCCGCGACAACATACTCGAGGGGGACACCGTGGCCTCGGGCCTGGCGCGCCGCCTCAGACTGACCGCGAATCCGCCCGCGCCGCTGAGGATCCGGGTTCCGGCGCACACCCCGTCCAATTTCGAGGGGCTCGTCGTGCGTGTCGACGACGTGCCCGGTGGCGAAGGTCACCTGTGGAAGCTGGTTCGCACGTTCGACGACCCGGGAACCTGGACCGAGCCCGGCGTGCGGCACCTGGCGGCCAGCGGGCTGGGCGGCAACGCCTACCGCACGTCTCCGCTCGAGGACCAATGGGAGCTCTACGACCTGACCTCCGACCCGGTCGAAGCCGAGAACCGGTGGACCGATCCGGGCCTGCACGAGCTGCGCGGGCACCTGCGCACGCGGCTCAAACAGGAGCGGGCGGCTTCGGTCCCTGAGCGCAACCACCCGTGGCCCT